>CACYEJ010000242.1 GCA_902773395.1 uncultured Ruminococcus sp. | reverse complement strand
TAACTTTGCCGTTGTCAGTCTGTCCGACTGTTTTCAAATCGAATTTAAAAATACCATCGCCGATATCAGTCATCTTCTCACCCGGCCAATTGGAATTACCGTTGCCGCCCCAATAATGGATATATACGTTATCCCAATTATGAATATTATTAAAGTAGATATTAAATCCGTCGCTTACCGGCTGAGGCTGAGGCTCGGGCTTTGGCTCCGGTTCGGGCTTAGGATCAGGAACATCAGGGATATTATCTTTATCATATAAAACCATATCCACCGTATAATAGTACTTTAATGCTTCACTATCCTGCTTAGTTTCCGAATACTCCGTACTGGGAACAAACAGATAACCGTCCATAGCATAGCAGTCATATGTTTGTCTGCCGTTGCCGTATCCGTTGTTAAATACAATCTGCACCGTGCCGTTATCCTTTTGACCCTCTGAACCAAGGTCATATTTATAAATACCGTTGCCGATATCGGTCATTTTACATCCCGGCCAGTTTGAACTGCCGTTTCCGCCCCAATAATGAACATAAACGTTATCCCAATTATTAGCATTCTGGAAATAAACTACCAAAGTACTGCTTGAGGGATTATGAGAACCAAGCTGGCTGATATTGCTCTGGAAAAATGCCGTACGTCTTGTAATAAAGTTTGTAAGGTAAGTAAACTGTGAACTGTATGTACTGCCCTCTTCGTCAACAAGTCGGTTCTCCTTGATATCCCATCTTATAAAGTTCATATCAACCGACGGCTGAATAATATTTTTGTATCCCAAAAGAGATTTTAACCGTCCTCTTGAAGCATTTTCATCACCGCTTAATATAACCAGCGCCGGCTTTAACTTTTCTTCATACTGTTTTTTTACCTCTTCAACGAAATCAGCATGCTCAAACAGCTTTGCAAAAACAGTAGGCTTTCCGTCATAGCGGTATGATTTAGATGCAAACCATTTTCCGGTTGCCATCATAGACACACCGTCCTTATGATTTGTAAGATTACCGAAAGCAACATCAAAATCCCAAACCGGAGCAGCATGGATTTTTCCGTCGCCGATTAGATCTGAATCCTTATAGAAGAAACAGCTTGTAATACCGCAGTCAATATCCACCGAGAACTCCTCTATCAGATACATCAGTGCAGCCGACTCAATATCAAGATAATCAGTGTAATGCTTGCCCAAAGAATTCTTACCGTCAGAGGAATAAAGGGCGTCTTCCATTTCCTGCACAAATTTACTGATATACTGAACCTGCTCCTTTGACGCATACTCAGGACCTTTAACGACAACGTGCTGATTTCTATCAGTTACAAATCCGCTTGGCTCGCCGTTATACTTATCGTCAATATCCCATTCCATAAGATAACCGCCTGTGATATCCTCGGGATTATTGGGAATCTCGTAGTATTTTTGATGATAAGCTGATTTATGAGAATACTTATCAAGATCCTTGTCGTTAAGCTTTTCGGTCTGTTTTGTCAAATCATTGATTTTAACAAGATTGCTCTTTCCCGCTTCCACCTTTTCGGTCACCTGATATATACCGGAATACTCACCGTTGAGATAAAGATCAACATACTCCGAATTTGGCGAATAATCGAGTCCTATCTCATCAGCAAGATCAAAAGCAATCTTATTTCTAAGCTCCGTATGATCCTGACCATTAGCAAGCAAACACCACTTTTTGCTTTCATCCATACCCAACAAAGCGGCTTTCTTATCCAGCTTGATATTATACGGTTTCTTCTCAATATTAGTCCATGTCGTATTTCCTCTGCCTTTAATCTGGCTCAAAGCGCCGTTATAACTCTCCTTGCCGTCCTTTTCAACTACAAGAATATTGCCTGCTTCCTTGTTCCCCTTGTTATCATGGATATATTTCATATTACCCGATTCTGTAGCAATGTACATCGAACCGATAAACTGCGACTGCATAACAGTAAGCGTAATATTTTTGCCGTCTGCAGTCATTGAATAGTCGCCTGTACCATGGATAGCGTTAGTAGATTTACCGCTTTGAATCTCAACTCCGCCGATTTTGGGATTTGAAGAAAAATCATGCCACAATGTCAGATTATTAAGATCCGCAGTAGTTGGCATAAGCAGATAATAATGACTCGACTCCGAACCCAATTCTACATCATTTTTGCCCTTGTCGCTTTCCGAAAACCACTTGACAACATCAATCGAGTTTTGATCGGCTGACTTCACATTAGGGTTGCCGTCCGCCCACAGCGCAGACTTTGACGCACCCGAAGCATTGATATTATACTCCGCAGCAA
Organism: uncultured Ruminococcus sp.; assembly: GCA_902773395.1. Next base: position 2,553 of record CACYEJ010000242.1, on the reverse strand, counting down.
AAGAAGTAACAGACAATCCGGAAATTGTCATAATACACGCCAAAGCCGCCGAAAGAACTTTTCCGGCTTTTCTCATTTGACAGAACACTCCTTTATAATGATTTAAAAATTTACCAGCATACTATATGGTTTAATTATACCAAATTTTCAAAAATTGTCAATATACAATGAAGACAAAAGGACAGAGGAAACACCGCTGTTTCCCCTGCCCTGAAACTATAAACTACAGCTTAATCATTGGCTATTAAAGCTCTTCAAGAGTTGCCTCGATATCATTTGGAAGATCACTCTTTGCAGCAGAGATCAACAGCGTAATAGCTGTCTTTGCTTCCTCTGCAAGAGAATTGAGCTTCTTAACAAATGCAGCCAATTCCTCGATGTTATCGCCTGCAATCTTAAATGTGGAGTCTACAAAGATATCTGTGATATCATAGTTGCCTGCACAAAGACCGCTAAGGAAGCCGTAAAGCGCCTCATACCCCTTAATCGAGTAAGCGTCCGAATCAACCAATCTTGCATTAGGAGTAAGATTGTAAGTAAGCTTCATTCCTTTTTCGATAACAACAACGCAGCCCTTTGATGTTTCAACAGCGGAATTTGCCTCTTGAATCAATCTCTTTGTCTTGCCTGAACCTTTTTTGCCAATCAGTAAAGTTATCATTTGAATCATTCCTTTCAATTTTTTCATCTGTATAGCATATTATTTTATTTTCCACATATTCAAATAGATACTCGATCACAAAAAATGACTAATAAATATCAGTCATTTTTTATAAAACAGCACAGATAAATGCCGCTTAGCTCAATCTTGCCTCCAGAGCAGCCTTTTCTGCCTCATAACCCGGCTTTCCGAGCAGCGCATACATATTCTTCTTGTAGCTCTCAACACCGGGCTGATTAAACGGATTAACACCAAGCAGATATCCGCTTATAGCACAAGCCTTTTCAAAGAAATAAATCAGATAACCCAGCTCAAATTCGTTCATTTCGGGAACATTAATCACAACATTAGGAACACCGCCGTCATTATGAGCCAAAATTGTACCCTCAAAAGCCTTTCGGTTTACATAAGACATACCCTTGCCTGCAAGGAAGTTAAGGCCGTCAACATTATCGGGATCTGTATCAATTGTAATCTCTTTCTTCGGCTTATCAAAAGAAACAACTGTTTCAAACAATGATCTTCTGCCTTCCTGAATGTACTGACCCATAGAGTGCAGATCTGTAGAGAAAGTAACGGAAGCCGGGAAAATACCCTTATTGTCCTTGCCCTCACTCTCACCGAACAGCTGCTTATACCATTCGCTCATCATAGTAAACGACGGCTCATAGGAAACGAGAATTTCAGTTGTATAGCCCTTTGCGTATAAAATATTTCTGATTGCAGCATACTGATAGCAATCATTAGTTAAGACATCGGAGTTATCAAGCTCAGCCTGAGCCTTTGCAGCGCCCTCCATCAAAGCGTCAAGATCAGCGCCCGAAACAGCGATAGGCAAAAGTCCCACAGCTGTAAGCACGGAAAAACGTCCGCCTACATCATCCGGAACAACAAATGTTTCGTAACCCTTTGTATCAGCAAGCTGTTTCAAGGTGCCCTTAGCCTTGTCGGTTGTGCAGAAAATTCTCTCACGCGCGCCCTCTTCGCCGTATTTCTTCTCCAGAAGCTCTCTGAAAACTCTGAAAGCAATAGCCGGCTCAGTTGTAGTACCCGACTTTGAAATCATGTTAATAGAAACATCTCTGCCCTCGCAGATCTCAAGAAGCTCAGCCAAAGCAGTTGAGCTGATAGAATTGCCTGTATAGTAGATATCGGGAGTATCCTTTTTAAGCGCATTATAATTAGGTGACTTCAAGAATTCGATTGCAGCTCTTGCGCCAAGGTATGAACCGCCAATACCGATAACAACAAACACATCGGTATTCTTCTTGATTCTCTCCGCAGCCGCCTTAATTCTGGCGAACTCCTCCTTATCGTAATTGGTCGGCAGATTCACCCAACCAATAAAGTCATTGCCTGCGCCGGTACCCTTTTTAAGAGCGTCATGGGCAGCTTCGACCTGGGGAGCGATATTTTCAATTTCAGCATCGCTCATAAAAGCGGACAAATACTTTTTTGTTAAAGATGTGGACATAATAACATTTCCTCCTTATGTACAGCTATAAGTATATTGTACAATATCCGAATTTATTTTTCAAGTGATTTTCCGCTTTTTTGATAAAAAGTTAATATTTTGTATACATTTACAATGAGTTTCATTTTTTTATTATCTAGTTTCTAAGAAAAGACTTGATTTTAAGATCAGCATACGTCAATCAAAAGCTAAGGCTCTATCATAGAAAACGACTGATTTAGATAGTAAATTCCAGTTTAAAGGTTGGAACGCTGGAATTCTGGGCTTACGCCCTATATGCACTAACTTTTCTTTTGGCTCTTTCATAGAAGAAGACTGATTTAGTATTAATGGTTGAGGGACGCAGTCCTATAGAGGCGGCGAGCAAAGCTCGCCGCCCAGCCCCCCTTTCGGGGGCTTCTGGTGGGCGTGGGCGTGC
>CACYEJ010000241.1 GCA_902773395.1 uncultured Ruminococcus sp. | reverse complement strand
CTGAATGGGAAAACCTGATCAAAGAGCTGGACATCGAAAAGCCCGCAGCGAAAGTACCTGCAAAGCTGCCTCTTGCCGGAATGACTATTGTTCCGACCGGTACGCTTGAAAACTTCACCCGAAACGACATTAAGACGACGATTGAAACCAATGGCGGAAAGTGCGGCAGTTCAGTCAGCAGCAGAACGACTTATGTGCTTGTGGGAGAAAATCCCGGCAGCAAATATACAAAGGGAAAGTCTCTCGGTATTCCGATAATAACCGAAGCAGATTTCCTGAAAATGATAAAGTAAACAGTCAGAAATGACATAGCGACAAGAAAGAGAAGGTATTCCGAAAGAGGTGCTTTCTCTTTCCCTACATTATATATAAAGAAATGGGATTATTCAGTAAAAAAAGCAAAAACACCAAAAACACCAATGCAAGCAGCAACAGCGTTCTCAAAACTACTGTAACAAACAGCGGAGCAGAATATACATTCCTGCTTGAGGGCAAGCTCGATACAATGACATCTCCCGATCTTGAAAAGAAGATCAACGAGGTAGCGGATAAAGCCGATAAGCTGATATTCGATCTCGACAAGCTCGAATACATCTCCAGCGCCGGACTTCGCGTTCTTTTAGGTGCGGCACAGGCTATGGAGGATAAGGGAGAAATGGTAGTCCGTAATCTTTCTCAGGCTGTCTGTGATGTTTTTGAGCTTACCGGCTTTAACCTGCTGTTCACTATCGAATAAGGCGGGGAAAACAAATGTTAAAGAAAATCAAAGACAATGTTGTCATAATAGAATTGATCTTTTCCATAGCATCAGCCGTTCTTCTTATAGGCTTCTGCGGACCGTTCTGGACAGAAGAAAGATTGCTGCCATTGCTCTTTAATGTCGGCGTTGATCTTATGGGCTTGCTTGTCTGTGCGGCGCTCATTTACGGAAGTATGAGACAGAAGAGCGAAGGAACAAAAGCTTTCAGGCTGCTTATCCTTCTTACGAATCTCAGCTTTCTGATCAATTTAGGTATCTCTTATACAGCCAACGCTCCGGAGATGAAAACGACCTGTTTCGTATTCTGTCTGATAAATAAGCTGATGGATCTTGTAATGATCCTTATCTTCTACCGATATGTAAGTGTAACGCTGAAATTTGAGGGTAAGCTTGCCGGGATCACAACAACGCTCCTGCCTGTGCTTATGGCGTTGGAGAGCCTTCTTCTATTATCAAATATTTTCTTTCCGACAACATTCTGGATCGACGAAAAAGGAGTGTATTTCGCCAGTGATCTGTCTTGGACAGAGGATATATTCCTTATCGCAGCAGGCATCCTTACTACCATACTGATAATCAGGAGCAACAACCCGCGCAAACAAAAATTTGCCGCTCTGTTGTTTATAATCTTGCCGATATTTGAATACGCATATACGGGCGGCGAGTTCGGAAACGCCGGTCAGTACGGGATCAATCTGGTGTCGCTGATAATTATGTACTGCGTGATATTCAACGAAAAGAGCCAGAAGCTTGCGTCCACTCAGGTAGAGCTGGATATGGCAACTCAGATACAGTCGAGTATGCTCCCGAATATGTTCCCGGTATTTCCGGAGCGCAAGGAGTTTGACATCCATGCGTCTATGGATCCTGCAAAGGAGGTCGGCGGAGATTTCTACGATCTCTTTATGATCGACGAAGACCACCTTGCAATGTTAATAGCCGATGTATCGGGAAAGGGCATTCCGGCGGCGCTGTTTATGATGTCCTCGAAGATTCTCATAAACGATCATGCCATTATGGGCGGTACTCCGGCAGAAATACTCCAAAGAGTAAACAAACAGGTTTTTGCCACCAACAAGGCTCACATGTTCGTGACCGTATGGCTCGGCATACTTGAGATAAGCACCGGAAAGCTAACCACCTCCAGCGCAGGTCATGAGTTCCCGATCATCAATTTGAACGGACAATATGAGATCTTCAAGGATAAGCCGGAACGCCTATCGGGGCATTTAAAAAGGCAAAGTACGTTAACGAGGAGGTTACCCTTAAAAAGGGCGACAGTATCTTTGTTTATACCGACGGCGTTGCGGAGGCGAATAATGCATCAGGTTAGCTTTTCGGAATAGACCGTACTCTTGACGCACTTAACGCATTATCTAAAGAGTGTTCACAGAAGGAAGTGCTCATCGGTATGCGCAAGGCTGTTGACGAATTTGTCAAGGAGGCTCCTCAGTTTGACGATCTTACAATGATGAGGATCAAATATTTCGGAACGGAGGAAAAATGATGAAGAAACTTATAATTGAAGCT
>CACYEJ010000240.1 GCA_902773395.1 uncultured Ruminococcus sp. | reverse complement strand
GATCTTTGGCTAGAACAGAGGCTACAGGCTTCGGTCTTTGTTACTTCACAGACGAGATGCTCAAGGCTAACGGCAAGAGTTTCGAGGGCAAGACAGTTGTAATTTCCGGTTCAGGTAACGTTGCTATTTATGCTACTCAGAAGGCTACAGAGCTCGGTGCTAAGGTTGTTGCTCTTTCTGATTCCAATGGCTATATCTATGACGAGAACGGTATTGACCTTGCTGCTGTTAAGCAAATTAAGGAAGTTGAGAGAAAGAGAATTAAGGAGTATGTTGCAACTCATCCGAACGCAGTTTACACAGAGGGCTGCAAAGGTATTTGGAGCATTCCTTGTGATATCGCTCTTCCATGTGCAACTCAGAATGAGATTGACAAGGAGAGTGCAGAGCTTCTCGTAAAGAACGGCTGCTTCGCTGTTTCTGAGGGTGCAAATATGCCTTCTACACCTGAGGCTATCGAGGTTTACCTCAGCAATGGTATTCTTTATGGTCCTGCTAAGGCTGCTAATGCAGGCGGCGTTGCTACATCAGGTCTTGAAATGAGCCAGAACAGTGCAAGACTTAGCTGGACATTTGAAGAGGTTGACGCTAAGCTTCAGGCTATCATGAAGGAAATCTTCAAGTCCTGCGATGAGGCTGCAAGAGAGTATGGTCATGAGGGCAACTACATGGCTGGTGCTAACATTGCTGGTTTCTTGAAGGTTGCTGAGGCTATGAAGGCTCAGGGCTGCGTTTGATTAAGTCTGGCTTTGTTAGATTGCCGTTAATTTAAAATAAACTTTTCTGATTCCCCTTGATAGATTCCATACTGTCGGGGGAATCTTTTTTGCATAAATCGTATTTGTTCTGCATATTTTTTCTTATTTGTCAAAAATTCGCAAAAAAATGTTTCTAAAATATAAATTTTTCATATACCCCCTTGACTAATTGAGAAATATAGTTTAAAATATAACTGTAGATAAGTTAAGGAGTGAATTAAATGAGTGAAGAGTTTGAGGCTGATTTGATTGTTCTTCTGGATGATGACGGCGAAGAACATTCTTTTGAAATTATAGATACTCTTGAACACGAAGACAAAACCTACTATGCGTTGTATCCTCTCTTTGAAAATCCACAGGATCAGGTCGAGGCCGAGGGTGAGTATTATATCTTTGAGGTTGTTGAAGAGGACGGCGAGGAACAGCTCGCTGAGGTCGAGGACGATAATCTTCTTGATGAACTCGATGAGATTTTTACAGAACGCTTTGAAAGTTTGTTTGATGATGTTGATGAAGAGGATTAATCGCATCTTGACAAATTAATATTGGCTAATTATCCTGCGTAATACGCGAATGTGTTCTTTATAACCCTACAAAGTTCAATCCGGGAACCGGACTCTCGCAGCGGATTGCAGACCTCCCGTAACTGAAATTACGGACGAAGGGAGCGTGAACCTGTGAGGAGGTGCCCACCTGTCGTTTAGTAGGCAGGTTATGCACGAACACCTACGGTTAGGCGGGATTTTTTATTAAGATTTGAAATACTGCAATAGCATCTGTTATTATTGACGGCAGCTATTGCAGTATTTTTTATATAAAAAAAGGATATAATAATATTCACAATAATAAATATGAGAGATTAGTAAAATGAATTTTTTCAAAAAACATAAAAATATTATAGTAGGATTTCTAACTGGTATCATAAACGGACTTCTCGGAGCAGGGGGCGGAATGATTGCTGTGCCAACTCTTAAAACACAAATAGATGCTCAAAAAGCTCATGCAACGACAGTCGCAATAATTATGCCGATGTGTCTAACCAGTAGTATCTTTTATATTTTAGCTGGCAGAGTTACTATAAAGGACGCTTTGCCGTATGCACCATATGGAGTTATTGGAGCATTAATTGGCTCGGCCTTGCTCACAAAGCTAAAGGCAAAACATCTTAGGATTATATTTAGTATTTTTATGATTTGGGCTGGAGTAAGAATGATTACAAGATAGAGGGGATTTAGTGAATTGGATTATCAGTGCGGCAGCAGGAATACTTTCCGGAATAATTGGAGCAATGGGTATGGGCGGCGGCGGAGTATTGATTATCTATCTTAAACTTTTTACCGATGTTCCACAAAATACTGCACAAGGAATAAATCTGTTGTTTTTTCTTCCTACGGCAGTGCTGGCTGTGCTTTACTATACGAAAAAAAAATTGATTGTTTGGAGTATAGCTCTTCCGTTTTCGGCAATGGGAGTGCTTGGTACGCTGATAGGGTGTTTCCTCTGCGGAAAAATAAATAATTCAGTATTGACCAAAATGTTTGGGATTCTTCTTCTTATAATGGGTACAATAGGAGTGGTAAAAAGGGAAAAGCCCTCCACGAAGGAGGGCCGGCAAATATGAAGCAAAATATGAAAAAAATGTAATACCGGATACTTAATGACAAATAACTCATTCATTTAAGTATCGGTATGATAATCAGAGTAAATTCGTAATATTATAAATATTACATTGAACCTCTTCTATAAGCAGATACTGTAGTAGCTTTTTTTGCTCTTTGCTTTCTTTTCTCCATTGAAACATTCCAATAGTGAACTGTGCATGCAAAGAAAATTACAATACAAGTAATACCCAATACGATAAGAACAAGAGTAGTGTTGACGTAATTGTGAAAATAATCAATTGCCGACTGAATACCCATTACGATTGGATCACCAGTACGGGGCGATTTAGGAAGATCGCCTGTATTAGCAGTGTTTTTAACAGGGGTGCTTTTAACTTCAGGTTTATCGGAGTTTACTTCCGAATCTGTATCTGTAGAAGTATCAGTATCTGTGTTGGAAGTTTCCGAAACGTATTCTCCGTAAGTCGGATCAGCATTGACAGATTCAATTATGTCTGTTGTCAAGTTTTTATCATTATCGGAGTTTTCCTTAAACTCAGCAACAACATCAGTTGAAAGTTCGTTAGCTGTATCACTGTCGGTTTCCTGCTCATAGACTGTAATCTGCTCGTCCTCGACTTCCTCAATTTCCACAACGTCCTCAACAACATCGTTTTCGGTTTGAGAATATTTATCTGCAAACGCAAAGAACATTGCATCAAGAGTGTTTTCGTCTACAGAACCAGTTGCCGGCAAATCATTATCAAGCTGGAAAAACTCAACAGAATTAAAAGTTTTCTCATCGTAAACATTATTGATGTCACCATGATAATAACCGAGCTTTATGAGTATGTACTGAATGTTGGAAACACCATCGTCAATATCGCCGTAGGAATATACCAGCTTATTGGACGATTCTTCTTCTGCGATTTCGTCTGTATCTGCTTCTTCGGAAACTATATCCTCCTGGTTTGGCTGAGTAGAAAGATCCCCCTGGAGAGTATCCTCGGATAATTCGCCTAAAATATCGGAAGATATATCCTCACCGTCAACAGTTGGGATATTGACAGTTTCTTGGCTGTTATCGGTAAAAATAGCGTCATCTTCGTCTGTATCGACAAATTTAACAGGTGCATTATTGGACATTAGAACACTTTTTGTAGCATCATTATAAACTCCGTCGGGCGTAAGTCCGGCGTCAATCTGAAATGCAGTGAGAGCTGCTTCTGTTACAGAACCAAAGTACTGTGTTGTATCCTCTTCAAAGTATCCTAATTCTTTTAGACGCTCCTGCAAAGCCTGTACATCAGAGCCACTGGCCCCCTGTGAAAGGTACTCCAGCTCGTATGTATCACTGTTGTTAGTATCCGAAGAAATAATTTCCTCATCATCTTGATTATCATTTGTTACACTTGAAACTGTGCCGTAAGACACACCGCTCACCTTAAACCACATAACCCAACTTTTGGTTGCAACCGACTGATAGCAGACGTTGGAAATCTCATCTCTTGCATCAACAGCCATTCCATCACCGACATAAACGCCGACATGACCTGGCTGCCACAAGCCTAATCCCGGAATATCAGGCACACCGTTTGATACGTAGCCCGATTCGGGAGAAGCGTTGAGCATTGCCTCTGTTGTTCTCTCGCCGCCCTCAACGTAACTGTAAATCAGACCTGAGCAATCAACTGCCCCAGGCGAAGCTCCGCCCCAGACATAAGCCCAACCTTCATTGTAAGCACGCATTGCATAGGCAGCAAGCCCGTCGCCAGTTTTATTGTCAGCACTCGCATTAAGAGTACCGCCTAACGAAAATGATGCCAAAAGCATGATCACAAGCACCAAAGAAAGGCACCTGCGCAGTATTTTAGACATTGTAAAAACCTCCGTTCAAGTATTTTGCTCCATTCTTTGCCTATCCTCAGTTGGGTCATATTCAGTTAAAGATAAAGGATTTGTTACAAGTGGTAACAAATTAATTACATAATAACACATTGAAGGGTGTATTTCAAGTTTTTTTTGAAAAATTCACAATTTCTTAGTATTTTATTGTTATTTTGACTAGCATTATCCTATTTGAATTACTATTATTCTGTAATAAAAAACTAAACTTAATTTAAAATTCCCATATTCGCAAGTTTCTTCTTTTGTCGATATATTATGCCAGCTTTTTGAATTTTTTGAATTTTTTCTTAGAATAGCAATTTCTCTTTTATTGTAAAGTGCTTGTATTTTCTGTGATTTGTGGTATAATTTTCTTTAGTATATTTTTAGTAGTATTTTGATTATATTATTCTAGTTATGAATTTCAACAGCTTTCTCTGTTCAGTTTCATTTTAATATAAATCAAATAAAATATTCAGTTGAATTTAGAACGAATATATGATATAATTAACATACACTGGTGTCTTATGTCCATTTTGGAATAAGCGGATAATTATAAGAGAGAAATCGGGGCGATATGTATGAGTAATGAAATAAAGAAAAAAAATTATACTGAGGAAGAAAAAGCGGAATATATCCGCAAGATGCGTGAAATCAGAGAACAGTGCTTTGTGATTTTTTTTGAGATGAGCTTTAGTAACGATTCTTATGAAGATATATTGGATAATGCCGTTGAGTCAAGAATGATCGTAGCTGAGGAGTATATGCTCCAGATTCTCAAATATTATTCTGATAATAAAGAAAATGTTGACGAGCTTATCAAAAAACATATTAAGGGTTGGACAATAGAACGTCTTTCTAAATCCACGCTGAGTGTGTTAAGATTGGCAATTTCCGAGATTAATGCAACTAATACCGGTAAAAGTATTGTTATCAATGAAGCAGTCGAGATTTCAAAAAAATACTCCACTCCAAAGGAAGCTTCTTTTGTGAATGGAGTACTTGGTTCAATTGTCAGGGATAAAAAATAATATGAATAGTAATCAATTTGTTCTGGGAATAGATACAAGCAATTATACAACGTCTGTGGCACTGTACAATCTAAATGAAAAAATTGTTTATCAAAAAAGAAAGCTCCTTCCGGTAAAGGAAGGTCAATACGGTTTGCGTCAAAGTGATGCTGTATTTCATCATACGCAACAGCTTCAAGTGGTTGTCGGGGAGCTTTTTTCCGAATTTTCAGAGCAGCCTGAGATTTTGGCAATAGGTGTTTCTTCACGTCCAAGAAATCAGGAACGCTCTTACATGCCGTGCTTTACTGTCGGAGTAAATGCAGCAAATATTTTGGGAACCGTATTAAATGTACCTGTTTATTGCTTTTCTCATCAAATGGGTCATATTGCAGCTGCAATATATTCAGCTAATGCGGAGTACTTATATGATGAAAAATTTATTGCTTTTCACGTTTCAGGCGGAACAACAGAAGCCGTTATTGTAACGCCCAATATGGAGAATGTATTTAATACCGAGATTGTAGGAAAAACACTTGATTTACATGCTGGTCAGGCAATTGACCGAGTTGGAGTAAGTATGGGACTTATGTTTCCTTGCGGAAAAGAAATGGAACAGCTTGCTCTTAAATGTGACAAAAAAGTTAGTGTCAAGCCGTGCATAAAGAATACGGATTGCTGCCTTTCAGGTATACAAAATATCTGTGAATTGCTTTTATTTAACGGTGCAGAAAAATCAGAAATCGCTCTTACCTGTTTGTCATTTATAGGCAAAAGTATCGAAGGAATGTGTTCGAGTATTATTTCAAAATATGGAAATATGCCTATGCTGTTTGCAGGTGGTGTAATGTCAAATTCCATAATACGAAGTGAGCTTCAAGAACGCTTCAACTGTATATTTGCACTACCTGAATTTTCAACAGATAACGCTTGCGGTATTGCTGCTTTAACTGCCGATAAACTATCAAAGGAGCTGAATATATGAGTGGTTCAATATTGACAGTTTCTCAAATTAACACATATATAAAAATGTTATTAGATGGTGACAATAGGTTGAGAAATATCTTTGTTTCAGGAGAAATTTCTAATTTAAATAATAACTATCGATCTGGTCATTTTTATTTTTCGTTAAAAGATGAAAAATCTGTAATAAAAGCTGTGATGTTTTCATCAAACGCTTCAAGAGTAAGGTTTAAACCTACTGACGGAATGAAGGTAATTGTATGCGGAAGAATATCTTTGTATGAGGCTTCCGGACAGTATCAGCTTTATGTCGAAAGTATGCAGCCTGACGGAATAGGTGCCTTGGCAATAGCATATGAGCAGCTAAAAAGCAAATTGAATGCCGAAGGCTTATTTGATTCGGAACACAAGCTAGATATACCGCAATTTCCCAAAAAGATTGGAGTTATTACATCGCCTACAGGAGCAGTAATACAGGATATCAAAAATGTCATTTCCAGAAGGTGTCCAATAACTGAGGTGATACTTTGTCCTGTAGCTGTTCAAGGTGAATTTGCACCTAGTCAGCTTGTTAAAGCTGTCAAGCTTTTTAATCAGCTTGATAACGTTGATGTGATTATTATAGGCAGAGGCGGAGGTTCATTCGAGGATTTGAATTGCTTTAATGACGAAGCTTTAATTCGAACCATATACAATTCAAATATTCCTATTATTTCTGCTGTTGGTCACGAAACGGATTATACACTTTGTGATTTTGTTTCAGATTTAAGAGCACCGACTCCCTCAGCCGCTGCTGAATTGGCTGTTCCAGATATTAATGAAATTTTGAGAAGTGTCGATAATACTTTCTTAACAATAAAGAATATTGTATCTAACAGGCTTTTTTTCGAGATGCAAGCCATAGATCAATTAAACGATTCTGTCAACAGTTTTCATGCTGATACTTATATTATAAATGAACGTATGTTTTTGGAATCGCTTACAAAGTATATGAACTCAGTGATTGATAATAAGCTCAGATTAAATAGGACTGAGGCAGCTGCGTTAGCTGATAAGATTAATAATCTCAGTCCAATAAACCTTTTGAATAAAGGATATTCAATTGTAACAAAAGATAATGTCAATATTCGTTCGGTAACTCAAATATCAGCCGGAGATAAGATTGCTGTCAAAATGTTTGACGGAACAGCGGAATGTATTGTTGAAGACATTTTATAATATGGAGATTGATTTTGTATGAAAGAATATAAAACGTATGAGGCGGCAAAAAGACGGTTGGAAGAGATTGCCGCAAAGCTTGAGGATAAGGATATTACGCTTGAAAAGTCCATGGAGCTTTACGAGGAGGGAGCAAAGCTCGTTGCAATATGCTATGAAAAACTGAATGCAGCCGAACTCAAATTTACGCAGATCTCTATCTCCACATCGGAGGAAGCTTAGATGAATAATAAATACATAGATTTGATTGAAGAATTCCTTCCAACCTTGCTCCCGTCTAAGAACTGCACAGAAAAAAATGTTGTATTGTCTGTGAAGTACAGCTTGCTGTCACCGGGAAAACGTATTCGTCCGACTTTGCTGTTGGCTTTTTGTGAGAGCTGTGGCGGAGATATATCGGCAGCTCTTCCGTACGCTTGTGCAGTTGAGATGATTCATTGTTACTCAATAATACACGATGATTTGCCGTGCATGGACGACGATGCACTCAGACGAGGCAAACCGTCTAATCATATTGTATTTGGCGAGGATATAGCTTTGCTTGCCGGAGATGCTTTGCAGGCGTTGGCGTATGAATCCATGCTGAGCGATAAGGCTCTTGAAAAAACCGGAATAAACGGAGCAAAAGCAGCCGGTATTTTGTCCAAAGCCTCAGGAGTTCTTGGCATGGTTGGAGGTCAGGTTATTGACATTGAAACCGAGGGTAAAAATCCTTCGCTTGAAACGATAACTGAGATGTACTCGAAGAAAACAGGTCAGCTGATAAAAGCCCCATGCTTAATGGGTTGTGTGCTTGCCAATGCGAATGAAAATCAGATGAAAGCAGCAGAGATTTATGCTGAGAAAATAGGCTTGGCGTTTCAAATTGTTGATGATATACTTGATATTATCTCAGATACACAAACGCTTGGCAAACCTGTTGGCAGTGATGTTGAGAATAAAAAAGTAAATTATGTTACTGTTCTGGGAATAGATAAGTCACGAGAGATTGTGAATCAGCTTACGTCAGAAGCGATAGATGTTTTGAGCGTTTTTGAATCCGATACACAATTTTTAAAGGAGCTTGCAGTGGAGCTTGCCAATAGAATAAAATAAAGAGGGTAAAGCTGTGAAAATACTTAATCTTCATGGATACAAAGGTACAGCAAATAATTCTGTTTATATGGTGCTAAGAAATTTTGGCTATGATGTAATATCACCTGAAATTGATTATGATAATATATTGCCCAAGAATTTGCTTTTACATATCACTGAGCTTTATGACGACAATGCTTGTGATGCGGTTGTTGGTACGAGTGTAGGTGGCTTTTTTGCCGCACAGTTATGCGTATTGAGAAAGTGTCCTACGGTGTTGATTAATCCGTGCTTGCTTCCTTTTGTTTATTTGCCCCGATTAGGATATAATAATAGAAACGGCTTATTGGAATATTGCGAGCTGTTTAAAAATATTGTAGGAATTAACGAGCAATTTGTTTCAACGATTATCGGCGAAAATGATGAAGTGATAGACAGCCACGATTTTACAAAGAGATTGCTTTTAAATAGCAGGCTTATATGTGTTCCCAACGGAAAACACAGCGGTTTTACACTACCTCTTGAGAAAATTTTTGAAAACGATTTAAAGGATTTTTTTAATAATTGACAGTATTTGTTACAACATAAATAAGTAGCAAAGGAATGAAAGACTTTGAATGAATCTTCTTATGAATATCTTGACAAAATAGATTCACCGTCCGATTTGAAAAAATTGTCTATTGACGAGCTGGAGATTCTTTGTTCAGAGATAAGAGATAAACTAATAAAAACAGTGTCAAAAAACGGCGGTCATTTATCTCCTAATTTAGGTACGGTAGAGCTTACCGTAGCGATGCACTATGTATTTGACATGCCGAATGACAAGATTGTTTGGGACGTAGGTCATCAGGCGTACACTCATAAAATTCTAACCGGACGCAGAGATAAGCTTCATACTATTCGTCAAAAAGGCGGTATCTCCGGCTTTCCGAAAAGGAACGAGAGTGAGTACGATGCGTTTAACGTTGGTCACAGCAGTACGTCTATTTCTGCTGCATACGGTATTGCAAAGGCTCGTGAAATCAAGGGCGAAAAGGGAAGAACGATTGCTGTTATTGGTGACGGTGCATTAACGGGTGGTTTGGCATATGAAGGACTAAACAATGCCGGACGTGCCAAAAAGAATTTTATTATTGTTCTTAACGACAATAAAATGTCGATATCCAGAAATGTTGGCTCGATTGCAAAATATCTTACTCACATCAGAATACGACCAAGCTACATTAAAGTAAAAAAGCTGGTAGAAAAAATACTTCTTCATATTCCAGTAATTGGTGGACCAATCCGAAAAATGATGCTCCATTCAAAATCAAGGCTTCGCATTTCGGTTTACAGAAACACTATATTTGAAGATTTAGGTTTTGTATATTACGGTCCTGTTGACGGTCATAATTTAACAAAGCTCATTCATGCTTTTAATGCCGCAAAAAACGTAAAACAAGGTGTACTTGTTCATGTTATGACTACAAAGGGCAAGGGATATCAGTATGCCGAAGAGGACCCTAAATCGTATCATGGAATATCAAGCTTTGATATTGAAACAGGTGAGCCTATCAGTTCCAAGAAGGGGTTCTCAGCACATTTTGGTGAGTTGATTTGTAGCTTTGCCGAAAAGGATTCTCGTATTTGTGCAATCACTGCTGCTATGAAGCTCGGCACAGGCTTAGGAAATTTCTCACATAAATACAAGGACAGATTTTTTGATGTCGGTATTGCGGAGGAACACGCAGTCACCTTTGCAGCGGGATTGGCTTGTGAAAGAATGGTACCTATTTTTGCGGTATATTCATCATTCATTCAGAGATCGTATGACCAAATCGTTCATGATGTAGCTGCACAGAATCTTCATGTTATACTTGCGATAGACAGAGCCGGTATTGTTGGTGAGGACGGTGAAACTCATCAAGGCGTATTTGATGTGCCAATGCTGAATAATATCCCCAATATGGTAATTTATTCGCCGTGTTATTTTGATGAGCTGGGTAGTGCATTTTATAATGCAATTTACAAGCAAAAGGGTCCGGTAGCAGTAAGGTATCCTCGTGGCAGTCAACCTCATCGTCCAAAGGGGTATAAGTTAGATTCTGTATATACTGTTTACGGCAATGGAAAAGATGCCGCAGTAGTAACCTATGGCAGGATTTTTGCTTATGCAGCCGAGGCTATGTCGATTTTAAAAGATAAAGGTATCAATATTACTATCATAAAATTAAACAGAATTCGTCCTATCGCAGAAGAGGCAGTCCAAAAGGCTGTTGAATTTGACAAAGTGTATTTCTTTGAAGAGGGAATGGAATCTGGTGGAGTTGGTGAGCTGTTTTATTTTATGATGCGTGATTTTGATTTTAAAGGAAAATTTGAATTAACGGGAATTAAAGACAAATTTGTTCCGCAGTCCACTGTTGAAGAAGCTTTAGCCGAGCTTAACTTAGACTGTATGGGAATAGTTAATAAGCTTACATGGAATTGATTTGAAGGTGATTATTTGGCTAATAAAAAGAGATTAGATATACTGCTTTTTGAAAGAGGTCTTGCCGATAGCCGTGAGAAGGCAAAGGCAATAATAATGTCGGGTATAGTATACGTAGATAACCAAAAGTCTGATAAGCCGGGAACTTGTTATCCGGACAGCTGCAATATTGAGGTTCGTGGAAAGACTTTAAAATATGTAAGCCGAGGCGGTTTGAAGCTGGAAAAGGCTGTTGATGTTTTCAAGCTTGATTTGAACGGATTAACCACAATGGACATTGGAGCGTCACACGGCGGCTTTACAGATTGTATGCTGCAAAACGGTGCTAAGAAAGTATTCGCAGTTGATGTTGGTTACGGTCAGCTTGTGTATAAGCTTCGCACTGATGAACGAGTTGTAAATCTTGAAAGGACTAATTTCAGATATGTCACAGAAGAACAAATAACAGATCCGATTGATTTCTTTAGCGTTGATGTTTCGTTCATCTCACTGAAATTAATTCTTCCAGTAGCAAGACAATTTCTTGTAGATGACGGAACTGCGGTATGTCTTATTAAACCGCAGTTTGAAGCCGGAAGAGAAAATGTCGGCAAAAATGGTGTTGTCAGAGATCCAAAGATTCACTCCGATGTGATAAAAAATATCATTGGGTTTGTAATTGAAAATGGTTTTTCCGTTATCGGACTTGATTTCTCACCTGTAAAGGGTCCTGAGGGGAATATTGAATATTTGTTGTATATTCAAAAAACAAATACTCCTGAAATCACAATACAGATTGATGTTGATACATTGGTAAAGCTATCACACGATTCATTAGATAAATAGACTGGTGAGCTAAGATGAATATTGCTATTATTCCGAATTCTGTGAAAAATGAAGCAGTAGAATATGCAAACGAGATTATAACATTTCTTTCCGCCTACGAATGTAGTTTTTCTGTCCCTAACGAGTTTGAAAAAGCGGTTAAAAGCGACAAAGCGACTTACTACCCTAACCATTATAAAACTGTGGAGAACGCTGATTTAGTAATCGCCATTGGCGGTGACGGCACTATTATTCACATTGCAAAACACGCAGCAATATTGCAAAAGCCTATATTAGGTGTCAATTGTGGCAGGGTTGGATTTGTGGCAAATCTGGAGCCAACGGAGCTATCTCTTTTGTCGAAGCTTTTTGATAAGAGCTATACTGTTGACGAACGAATGCTGCTTGAGGTAATAATCAATCGTCAGGATAAAACAGAAACTCTTTATGCACTTAATGATGTAACTGTTTCAAAAGGAGCAGTTTCGAGAATGGTGGAAATTGACGTTAAGCTTAATGATGAACCGATTACTTCGTATCGTGCAGACGGTATTATATTTTCTACTCCTACAGGATCAACAGCCTATTCGCTGTCGGCAGGAGGACCTGTTATCGAGCCGCATATGAAGTGTATATTGCTTACGCCAATATGTCCGCATTCGTTATTTTCCCGATCAATACTGTTCTCGGACGATTCATGTGTAAGTGTGATTCCAAACGATAAATGTACAGAGGATGTTTTTGTAACAGTGGACGGTATACATTCATACAAAATAGAAAAAAATGATAACGTCATAGTAAAAAAAGCTAGCCTTACCGCAAATTTTATTAAGCTGAACAATAAGAATTTCTATAGAATCCTGAATGATAAACTAAATGAAAGGAGATACTGATTTTGAAAAAGGGCAGGCATACAAAAATTTTGGAACTAATACAAACAACTGATATAAGTACACAAGATGAACTTCTTCTGGAACTCCGTAATTGTGGGTATAACGTAACGCAGGCTACTGTATCACGAGATATAAAGGAATTAAAACTAATAAAGCTTCTTTCCAAAAGCGGAAAATATTGTTATGCACCAAGCTCAGTAAAGCCGGTTGATATGAGATCAGGGTTTGAGTCGATTTTTTCAACATCAGTTATTTCTGTAGACTATGCAGAGAATCTTGTTATAATAAAAACTACATCAGGTATGGCACAGGCTGTATGTACGGCGATTGATGCAGCAGGTATCAAAGATATTTTAGGATCTATAGCAGGAGATGACACAATTTTTCTTGCTGCAAAAACAAGTGAAAAAGCTATGGAAATTACATCAAGCTTAAAGCTGATTTCCGTTTACGATAAGAGTTAAGGTGATGAAATGCTATCGAATATTTACATAGAAAATGTTGCTGTTATAGAAAAGGCAAGCATTGATTTTAACGATGCTTTTAATATTTTAACAGGTGAAACAGGTGCCGGAAAATCAATAATCATTGATTCGATTAATGCAATAATGGGACAGAGAATGTCAAGAGATTTGATTCGTTCAGGAGCATCATCAGCTTTTGTAAGTGCTACCTTTTCAGATGTTTCAGAAAAAACCTGTGATATACTTCGTGAATGTGGTTATGAAGACGAGGACGGTATTTTTATCCTTCAACGACAGATGACTTCATCTGGAAAAAATATTTGTAAAATAAACGGACGTCCTGCACCAATGTCTGTTCTTAAAAAGGTTAGTCCTTATCTGATAAATATTTACGGACAGCATGAAGGTTATGACTTCATGACTGCCGACAGTCATATAAAGTACATAGATGCACTTGGAGAATATTCTGATTTATTAAATGATTATCAATCAAAATTTACCGTTTATTCAAAATTAAAGCATAAGCTTCTTGATTTAAGAGATAACCTACAGGATCGAGAGAGAAAAATTGATTTGCTTCAATATCAAATTAATGAAATAGAAGATGCGGATTTACAGCCTGGTGAGCTTGAAGAAATAGAGGCAAGAAGACTTTTACTCAACAACAGCGAAAAAATAAAAACAGGAATAGCCTTCGCTTATGCTTCGCTAGTTGGCGATGAGGAAGAGGGAGCACTTTCGATTCTGGATAATGTTTGTGATACCTTATCAGATATTGCTGAGCTTTATCCTGATTTAAATGATGTTACCGAGAGATTGCAATCTGCTTTTGAAGAAATAAATGATTGTCATTATGAGATCCGTGACTTGATGGACGAGGTGGATTTTGATCCTCGTGAGATTGAAGAGATTGAGGAGAGATATAATACTATAAAGGATCTTTCCAGAAAATATGGCGATACCATAGAAGAAATATTGGAATTTTGCGAAAAGTCCCAGCAAGAGCTTGACGAATTGCTTCAATTTGATATCAATAAGGAGAAGCTTGAAAACGAATTCAAAAAAGCTAAAAAAGAGATGATAGAAGTTGCTAAGCAGCTAACCAAGGTGAGAACCGATTGTGCAAAATCATTTTCTGAAGCGGTCATGCAGGAGATGCGTTACCTTGATATGCCAAATGTTGTTATGGTACCAAGTATTACCAGGTGTGAATTTACCGAAACAGGCTGTGATCATTTGGAGCTTTTAATCTCTGCAAACCCCGGTGAGGAGCCTAAACCTCTTTCTAAGATTGCATCGGGTGGTGAGCTTTCAAGAATGATGCTGGCTATTAAAACTATAATTGCCGAAAACGATGAAATTGCAACGTTGATTTTTGATGAGGTTGATACCGGTATAAGCGGCTCGGCAGCGTCAAAAGTTGGTAGAAAGCTCCAACAGCTTTCAAAAACACATCAGGTACTTTGCATTACACATCAGGCACAGATAGCAGCTCTTGCAGATGTGCATTTGTTTATAAGCAAAAGTGTTTCCGACGGCAGAACATATACAACTGTTCGTGAGCTTAACTTTGATGAAAGAAAACATGAACTATCAAGAATAATTGACGGAAACAATCCGTCAGAGCTTTCATTGCAGCATGCAGAGGAAATGCTCAATTCAAAATAAAAGGAGTATGAATTATATGAAGATTCCGTTTTCCCCTCCTGATATAGGTCAGGCTGAGATTGATGCGGTAGTTGAAACTATGAAATCCTCGTGGATAACTACAGGTCCCAAAACAGAAGAGCTTTCAAAGAGGGTGGCGGAACTTTGCCATGTACCTTATTCGGCTTGCATGAATTCCGCAACGGCTTGTCATGAGATGTCAATGCGTCTTTTAGGCATAGGTGAAGGAGATGAAGTAATAGTTCCGGCATATACTTACACTGCCTCAGCCAGCGTCATTCAGCATATAGGAGCCACACCTGTTATAGTCGATACAGAACCGGGAACATTTCATGTTTCTTATGAAGAAATAGAAAAGGCTATCACACCTAAAACAAAAGCAATTGTTCCTGTCGATCTTGGCGGTGTATTATGTGATTACGATAGAATTCTGAGAATTGCAGAGGACAAAAAAAGTATATTCAATCCTTCTACAGATTTGCAAGAAGCAATCGGCAGAATAGCTGTTATTGCGGACGGAGCACATTCTTTCTTGGCAGAAAGAAAAGACGGTAAGCGTTCAGGTGAATTGGCTGATTTTACTAGCTTTTCCTTTCATGCAGTCAAGAATTTTACAACGGCTGAGGGAGGAGCTGTGGCTTGGAAACCTATTAAGGGTTTTGACGGCGAGGATATTAAGAAAACACTTTCGCTGTTATCGTGCCATGGTCAGGACAGAAGCTTTAAATCTGCTGGAGAGAAGCCGTTTTGGGAATATGATATTGTATTCACAGGCTATAAATACAATATGACGGATATACTTGCATCTATCGGTTTGCTTCAGCTTGATAGGGCAAAGGAGATACTTTCAAAAAGACGCTTTATCGTTGAAAAATATAACAATGCACTAATAGGAATTAAAGGTGTAGAAGTGCTGAATCATTTTGATACTATAGGTTCAAGCTGTCATTTGTATCTTGTTCGATTTCCTGAGAAGGACGAGCAGTTCAGAAATGAGTTTATGGACAGAATGCTTGCAAAAGGCGTTTCGACGAATGTTCATTACAAGCCACTTCCTTTACATACAGCTTATAAAAAACTTGGATTTAATATTGCGGATTATCCAAACGCTTACAATATGTATAAAAATGAGGTATCATTACCGTTGTTTACACTCTTGACCGATGAACAGATCACTTATATCATAGATAAGTTCATTGAAACATATAAGGAAATGATGTAAAAATTAGGGTACTTTTGGAGGAAACAGAATAGTATGAGTTATGAAATAATCGCACTTGATATAGACGGCACTTTGACGAACTCAAAGAAGGAGATTACGCTCCGAACCAAGGAAGCTTTGATAGAGGCTCAAAAGCTCGGAAAAAAGGTGGTGCTTGCTTCGGGAAGACATAATTGCGGTATGAAAGATGTAGCCCAGGAGCTGGAGCTTGACAAGTACGGTGGATACATTATGGCTTTTAATGGCGGCAAGATTATTAATGCCAAAACGCAGGAAGTCATTACAACTGTCAATTTTCCACACGAATATATAGAACCGGTTTACAATTGTGTAAAAGACGAAAATATCACAGTAATTACATATAAAGATGATCTTATTATTATGAATGATAAAGTGAATCAGTATACCAATGTTGAAGCGAAAATACTAAAAATGGATTATAAGGTTGTAGAGAATTTTCTTGAGTACGTGGATTTTGAAGTGAACAAGCTTTTGTTAGTTGGCGAGCCTGAGATAATCAACAAGTATGAAAAGATTCTAATTGAGAAATATAAAGGATATTTTGATGTATTTAAAAGCTGTCAGTTCTTTTTAGAGGTTATGCCGTTTGGCGTTAATAAGGGTGCAAGTCTTTCAAATATGCTGCCAAAGCTTGGATATAACCGTGAAGAACTCATTGCTTGCGGTGATAGCTATAATGATATGACAATGATAGGCTATGCTGGTTTAGGTGTATGTATGGAGAATGGTGAAAGTGACGTTAAGAAGATTTCGGACTTAATTGCTGATTCTAATGATGACGACGGAGTAGCAAAGGTTGTGGAGAAATACCTTCTGAGTGGCACGTTTTAAAATGAACCTGCTACTAAAAAAATAGCTGCAATGATGGTATATTAATATGATAATAAAAATATCTATGTACTGCCTAAATCATTTCATATTATAAGATACAAAGCTCGACATATCAGAGGGCATATGTGCTTTATCAGATATGTCGAGCAGAAATTCGTTGTGTACCACACTTAGAGACAAATCTTGACTCATACTAGAAAAAGGCCTTATTGAAATGAATTGGTGATATTTTTTTGCATTGCCTGTTAGCAAAAGGTACGAGCGAGTGCTACACAAAATTGGTGGTATGAGTCGAAGGTTGCTATTGCAATTTGACAGTGAAAATATACCAAATTTTAGTTCAATCAGAACGACTACGGAAGGAAAATGAAAATGCCAATTGACGCTAAAAGACAGATAGTAATATTAATATACGAATACTTTTTTCAAAATGCTGCACGTTTGGAAAAAGAATACATAGAGCTATTGGAACGACACTATAGCAACATGTTTCAAAGGTTTCCG
>CACYEJ010000239.1 GCA_902773395.1 uncultured Ruminococcus sp. | reverse complement strand
GGATAACACGATTATAATCAAAATACATCAACTCAAATTTTTACATATTTTCGCAGTTGTATCGGTGTCTTTATATGTTTTGATATTCTCGTTTGCGTTTACAGAAACAGAGCTTGGATATGTGGCTTCATTTGTTTTGTTCTTGGCAGTAGTTTTGGTGTATGCAGTCTATTATGACAAGATACCGACAGTTATTTCTTGTGACGGAAATATTTTGCGATATAAACATATTCTAAAAGGACATGAAATAAAACTATCCGATATAAAATCTGTGCATTGCGATTCCTATGAAGTACGCATAAGTTATTCCACACAGCAGCGGATTATGCTTAGAATACGACTAAAGGACGAGGAAAGGGAGTATAAGTATATAGAATTTAACGATAAGCTTGATTCAGCGGGGATGTTAGACGAAAAGCTTAACAGAAAAGAGAGTGATATTCCGCTTTTGAAGCTATATGAGTATTTAAAAGAAAAAGTTTAATCTTATTAATTTAGTTGAAAGGAAGATATAAATGACAAGCAAAAACGACCTCAACGGCAAGATTATCCTTACACCAACATCACATCTTGTAGAGGACGATGAAATGTCATCGCTTACCCGTCTCCAAAAATGGTATCACAGTATGTGTGACGGCGATTGGGAGCATTGTTATGGTGTTAAGATAGATACATCGGATAATCCGGGATGGATTGTTGAAATTGATATTATCGACACACCACTTGAAAACAAACCTTTTAACCCTATACATATTGGCGAGACCGATGATAATTATTTTATTTGCAAAATAGAAAATGGGAAATTCAAGGGTTGCGGTGATGTGACTAAGCTTGAGAATATACTTCAATTTTTTCTGAATTGGGCAGAAAATTTGAGTTAGGTGATTTTATGAACCCATTTGTAAAAAGAAATAAAAATTTAAATGATAAAAAAGAATAATGATAATTATGAAAAACAAGAAATTATTCGCTTCTGTTTGTGTTATCGCTGCAGTTATGATTGCCGACTGCATTTGCAGACAAAAGTTCATCAGCAGCCCATTGGCAAGCAGAGCTGTTTCGAGTCTGGGACTTGCTATTGTAAAACAGACTGTCGATATGCACAACGGAATTTGCTCTGTGGAAAGTTCGGGAGGCAAGGGAAGTACGTTTTGGATAGAGCTTGATAAATGCTGAAAAAATAGCTATCATTGCATGAAATTAGTTGATTTTTCCGATATTCGATAGTTTATGTAATAAACAAACTAAAAACCGCTGAAACGATTAATAAAAATCATTTTAGCGGTTTTAAATTTTGAATTATAGATTAGTTGTTCTCGGAAATTTAATATTTTTCCAAGACTTAACATTACATTGACCGTAATCATTGAAGCCTGTTGCAACAACTGTTCCGTTCCATTTTAGACCAACCGTGCAGCGATAATATGTATAGATCTCCATAATATTATCCCATTCTTCAACGTTACATTGACCATGCTCGTTGTTACCAGTAGCCACAACAGTACCGTCAGCTCTTAGTCCAACAGTGTGATCTGTACTTGCAGAAATAGCTGTGATATTACGCCAGTTCTTTACATTGCATTGTCCGTCATTATTATTACCGACTGCACGTACTTTTCCGTTGTTTAGCAATCCTACAGTATGAGCAGCACTTACAGATACTGCACAAATATCTCTCCACGTATGAAGCTCACACTGTCCATATGAATTATCGCCTGTAGCGTATACCATACCATCAGATCTTAATCCAACAGTATGACGTCTGCTAGTTGCAACAGCAATAATATTGGACCAAGTGCTCACCATGCTTTGTCCATACGAATTATCTCCGGCAGCAATTGTTGTGCCATCAGCTTGCAGACCGATCGAATGTCCCGGACCAATTGCAATAGAAACAATGTTTCGCCAATTATCTACATTGCACTGACCTAATGTATTGTCACCAGTTGCATAAACCGTACCGTTTGCCCTGAGGCCCATAGTAAAGTTTTCACCGGTATAAATAGCAATAACATTTTGCCATTCACGTGTGTTACATTCGCCGAACTCATTGCTTCCAACAGCCTTAACCGTACCGTCAGATAAAAGTGCAACAAAATGTCTTGATAGTGAATGATAATTACCTAAGCTTATTGAGGTAACATTATTCCAACTTTTAATTGCATTTGCATCACTTTTCAGTTCTTTTTTCATTTCGTCCATCTGTTTGCCCAATTCCATTTTATCTCGTGATATTTGAGCAAACGGATACATTCTCACACCGCCTGAGGTGATAATTTCACCATTTAATTTGATACCCATAATGTATAGAAAATTAATAGCGATACTTTGAGTTTTAGTAGTAAGCGAAAGGGGGAATACATCATCAGGACTAGGTACAGGCTCGTTCTGTTTTGGAATATAAACATTTCCGTTTGGATACTGAGTATGACCTGTTCTTGTATAAATACTTCTCTGACTTTGCCTGCCTGGAGTACTTTCTCTATTTGATGCAAGCTCATCGTAATCAGCCGCAAAATGAAGAGGGGACATTGAAGCTGATTCAGAATTCTCTTCAAGCTTATAAATAAATCCGTCAATTGTTTTACACCGGCGAGTATAATCAGGCTCAAGAGCATATTCCAAAGCTTCCACCACATTTTGCGGTACCTGATAATTTTTATTTAAATACTGAAGCTGCGGGAAGTTTTCATACACATTTAAGCTTGTTGCTTCCGGAGGAATTTCACCAGTTAAAGCATTATAAATGGTAGCACCTAAAGAATATACGTCCATATATGTACCGTCTGTTTCTTCGGGTGTTTTTTGTTCCGGAGGAGAAAATCCAGGCGTAAATGCAGAGTCTACAATGAAGCTTTGTGCGGTTCTAGCAAGACCAAAATCAATAAGAACAAATTCTTCCATTGTTTCATGAATTCTGCGTATCATTATATTTTGAGGCTTAATATCTCTATGAAGCAAGCCCTCACGGTGAAGAGAAGCAAGACATAACATAAGAGGTTTCATCTTCTCATATAAGGCTGGCCATGTATATCTGCCGATTGCAACAATTCTGTCATGCAGAGTTTTACCATTTATATATTCTGTAATAATATATGAAGTGCGATTTTCAAAAAGATAGTCATATACTTTTACTATATTACTGTAACGCTCACCCTTTGAAAGGCTAAGACATTCCTTTTGCGTTTTATAAGCTATTTCCTCAATAGAAACTTCGTCAATATCAAAGGTTACAGCGAGTGGATTGTCCACATCTGGGTTACTGCAATCACGATGAAAAACGCCGCTGTAAAAGGTTTCTTTAATTACGACTTTTTTATCGAGCTTCATATCACGTCCCACATATGTAATACCAAAACCGCCCGTTCCTATACTCCTTCCTACAAGATATCTTCCGTCGTTAAGAAGTGTTCCTGCCGGAAGCTCGTAATTTTGAGAGTGATGAACGTCGAACAGTCTTCCGCACTTTGGGCAGTATGGTTGAGAAGTATCGTCAATTTGTGCCATACAATGATAGCAATAAATCATGGTTGTCATCGTCCTTTAAGTTCATTATATAATGTTAAATGTTATAAAATATTAGAATAAATCAGTAAGGCATACTTAACGGATTTACAGCACCGTTCTCGTCAACTTCCTCCTGACCAATATATTTTAACGCATAGCCACAGCCGTTAATAACACAATCTGATGGGTTTTCAGCTATATGTACATCAATTTTCAATTGGTCACGAATAAGCTGATCCATACCATACAGCAACGCACCGCCGCCTGTCATAACAATACCGTCCTTATAAATATCACCTACAAGCTCAGGAGGAGTTGCCTCTAAAACATCTTGAATAGCTGCAATAATATTTGCGGCAACTTCGCTAAGAACATCATAGATTTCGGTATTTGTAAGCTCAACAGAATCGGGAAGACCTGTTACAGTGTTTCTTCCTTTCAAGACAAATTGCTTTTCAGTTTCAGGCTTATTAACAGCACCGACCTCAAGCTTTGCTTTTTCTGCGGTAACTCTTCCTATAATAAGATTATATTTTCTGCGGGCATATTTTATTATTTCTTCATCAAAGCTATTTCCGGCAATTTTAAGCGATCGGGAAACAGAAATATCTCCCAAAGATATAACTGCCATATCAGTTGTACCGCCGCCTATATCAATAATAAATCTGCCGTGAGGACTTCGAATGTCAAGTCCTGCACCAATCGCCGCTGCTTTAGACGCTTCAATCAAGCTTACGTTTCTAACTCCGATAGAGAGGATAGAATTTACTACAGCTCTTTTTTCAACATCGGTAATTTCACCTGGGATACAGGCAACAACCCGTGGCTTAATAATTCTGCCAACATTTGCTTTTCCTAACTGGATTTTCAGCATATTTTCAATAAGATAAAAATCAGAAATAACTCCGCCAACAATGGGTTCTATTGAGCTTAATCTCTGCGATGTTCGTCCCATCATACGATAAGCATCATTTCCAACGGCGATTATATCGTCATTATCAAGATTTATAGTTACAACAGACGGTTCATCTAAAAACTTACCTTTATTAGCTATGTAAATTCTAGTATTTGATGTTCCTAAATCTATTGCGATATCGACACTCACGTTATTAACAGCTCCTTACTAGGCGAACCCTTTTTTATAAACTTTATATAAAATAACTTTTGAAAGAAATCCAATTATAGAAGTCTACTTATAATAATTATATTATAATATTGCCCCTCTTGTCAATATGTTACAAAATATTTAGATAAAGAAAAATTAAAAAACTTCAAACTTTATTAAATACATATTGGATTGAGTGTAATTTATCAATAATAAAGTCCACAGGAATTTGCCAAATCGGTATATAAAATCACTAAAAACTATAAATTAAT
>CACYEJ010000238.1 GCA_902773395.1 uncultured Ruminococcus sp. | reverse complement strand
TACGCCTGCTTCAACAAGTTTGCTTCCCTCTGGGAGTGACCAATGGTTGCTAAACTTAATCTTCTGCTTCCAATTATCTTCACCACGCGTAAGTGTCAGAGAATTAACAGCTTCCTGCTCTGATTCCTGTTCCTCATACTTTGCGGTAATAGTTGTATCTTCTTTAACAAAGAAGGTATAGCTTGGGTTTGTGCTTACGCATTTATCGCCGATGTACCAGCCTGTAAAGTACGCACCGTCTTTCTCCTTGTCAGCTTTTACAGTTACGCTGTCGCCCGACTTATACTCGTCTTTCTTAGTTGCCTCAGTAATAGAACCTCCCTCTGCGGTAACGGTATACTTTGTAGATTCCACAAAGTAATCATATGTTACCTCGTGACCGGTTGAATGCCAACTGTACATATCTTCATCTAAGGGGCATGCAGCAACAGCGTGGTAAGTAGTACCCTCATCTGATTCCTCGGAAGTAACCGTTGCTGTAACATACGTTACGTCCAAATCGCCACGTGTACAGCTGAATTTTGCAACTGCCTTGTAATCTCCGCTGCTTAACTTAGTCCAACTCCAAGCAACCTTTTCATCATGACATAAAGCACTCCAAACAGTTTCTTCAAAACTATCATACATTTCATAGCCGCAAGCATCTCTATAATAATTGCCGTCCGTACCAATGTAGTATTCATATCTTCCGTCTTTTGTACAAGTCGGTTCAACTGCTTCTACCTTAGTGTATGTGTTATCATCTTTAATCGAAAACTTTGCTTCGCCAAAGTAACGTTTGCAGTTTGCATCGCTATACTCATATTCATAATCAGGGAGAATATAGGTACTGTAAAAATCAGATGAACCGCCTTTTGAGTATTTTGGGACTTCAACCGATACATCATCAGTTAAAGAGCCAAAAGCATCATAACCAAAATAAATTCCCTCGTCACCCTCGAACGTAACAGAACTCAAATTAGTTTCATAAAAGGCACGACCATATATGTATTTAACATTGCTTGGCACGGTCAGCTCAGTCAAACCTGTACAACCGCAAAACGCCTCATAACCAATACTTGTAACTGTGTCCGGAATTTCCAAAGACGTAAGACTTGTGCAACCTGAAAAAGCATTCTCACCAATTTCTGTAATACTACTTGGAAAATTAAAGCTTTCAAGACTGGTGCAGCCGGCAAAACCGCCCAAACACTCCACATTGTCTGGTATACTTATTGTTTTCAAAGAAGTACAATTTTCAAAAGTACCGTCAAGAGATGTTATTCCATCGGGAATATTAACAGTTTCCAGACTGGTACAGCCAGAAAAAGTCTGATCCATATTTTCAACTGTTTCTGGAACAGTTATGGATTTTAAAGATGCACAATTTTCGAACGTTTGGGGAAGCGTTGTTACACCATTTGGAATATTAACTTTTTCAAGATTGGTACAACCTATAAAAGCCATATCCATATTTTCTACACTGTCAGGCAAGCTTATCTCTTTCAAAGATGTACAATCAATAAAAGTATTATAAACGCCTTTTACACCATCCGGAACGTTAATTGTTTCGAGACTAGTACAGCCTGAAAAAGCACCATCCATCCATACTACGCCGCTCGGAATAACAACGGATTTAAGGCTTGAACAATTTATAAAAGCATCATTCATCGTCTCTACGCTTTCGGGAATAACGATTTCCTCAAGGCTTGTACATCCATAGAAACAACCACTAATGTATGTAACTCCGTTTGGAATATTTGCAGTTTTCAAATTCTCGCAACCGGTAAAGGTAGAACTCATTCTGGTTACACCGTTTGGAACGCTTACTTCCGTTAAGCTTCTGCAACCGGAAAAAGTAGTATTAAGTTCTGTAACATTCTTAGAAATTTTAACAGTTTCCAGAGAGGAACAATATGCGAATGCACTATCGCCCAATGTTGTAACACTATCTGGAATCTCTACTGATTTCAAAGAGGAACAACCGGAAAAAGCACTCCCTCCTATAAATGTAACAGTATTGGGAATTGTAACAGTCTCAATTTTAGAACAGTTTTCGAAGGCTGAAGCGTAAATACCGGTAATTCCTTCCTCTATAACTACATGCTTAATGTAGGGCTTATAGTTAATAAGTATTGTGGCATAAGTTGACACAGAGCCTGTGCCGGAAAATGTAACAGTACTTGTGTCAGGATCCCATTCCCACTTGGCATTTGAATTGTAGTAAACAGTTCCAGACGTTGTATCTGCACTCGCCGTAATGCTCATATCTGTAAGCGGCGCAAAATTCTGAATCGGTGCGGCACCCGAAGCAAGTGTCACAACGATTGCAGCCGCAATTACTCTTTTAAAGTGGCGGCTTGAATTGTTGTTCATAAAAAACTCCTCCTTTTATTAGCAGGCATTTATTCTCCTGCGTTGCTAATGTATGGTAAAGATATTGCCAACTTTAATTATACTATTCTTCCACTTCTACAATTTCTTCTTCTGCATTATCAGGAAGCTCATCTTTAAAGCTGTCAATCAGCTTTGGATTATTTTTGGGCACAAACACGACTTTCTCTCCGGGAATATCCGGAAAATCATCTTTGTCCCCCATTGTGACCGTTTCAATCCAATCAACGTTAATTCCCTCTCCGTCATACTTCACAGCACCAAACTCAAAATTACCCGAATTATTAAAACAAATGCACAAACGATTTGTTTCATCGGAAATGTACGCTGTAATATTTGAGCCGTCGAAAGAGCCAATATTTTCAAGACTGTCTTTATTAACGTTATAAAATTCAAACTGACAATCTTTTTCATATTCACCGTATAACAGAACAAGCTGATAATCCTCGCTGCCGTTAATTTTACAGATTGTATAGCCGTTGGCATCAGAATTTTTCAAAACCAATTCTGCCGGCGAATTACCCAACAGCTCTGTATCTGAATTTATAACACTTGCAGCGGAACTTTCACTACTCACAGCAGACACAGTCATTTCCCCAGTTTCGACATTTACGTCGTTGTTTGTCTTTTTATCAGAATTACAACCAGCAAAGCTCAAAAGCATTACTGCTGCTAGTGCTGTTGATGTAAATAATTTAAACTTCTTATACATGTTGCCCTCTCTTTTGAGTTATTTCCAGCTTTATATTCTGCCTTGTAATGATATTTTATCTTAATAAATTAATGCACCTTTTCTTTTTGGTTTGTTAATTTTTCAAAATTTATATTATAAAGGCTCCTATTCTTTATATTGTACAGCATTTGTTAAAAAAAATCAACATACAAAATGATATTATACCCCTTTTTTGACAATCAGTTTTGTATTTTTTTACAAATTCTGCGTATTATTATTAGCTCAATGGGTAAGGCTTTCCTGAAACAAAGTATAAAAAAGAGGCGAAAAGGTCTTTTTATGAATATAAATTTTCTAATCCAATTGGTACAGAAAACTATTAATCGAAATCTTTGAAAACATTAGCGTTACTGCAATGTTTATAACAACTTATTTTTTAAATTTTGAGTATTCAGGTTATAGTAATTTTCTGCTTTTGCCGCTATAACTGGTGTATTGGCTAAAAATAATATCTGTTATCATAAATGGTACAATAGTCAATTCCTTATTATTTTCGTCCCAATACATGGTACCAAGTACGTTATATTGTTTTACATTGAAGCTGTCAAAAGCTCGTCCGAAATATATATCTCTTTTCTCAATCACACCGTCACGTTTTCTTTCGGCAGTGATACTACTGTCATAAAGCCAAATAACGGTGTGAATTTTTTCGCAACCATATTTATACTCGCTTATCAGTCGTGTGGGAGAAATACCGTGTGGACTGTCGTAATATGTTTCGCTGTCTGTAGCCTTCAGCGAAATGAAAGGAAAAGGAGTTCCCTTTTTGAATTTGTTTACAGCATCTGTAACGGATTCACAAAGTAAATTTTCTTTTCGCAAATAAGCTTCAATTTTGTCTTTTGCCTTAATGCAGGATATTCTGCTGCCAAAATCGAATTTTCCGAAAAGCTCATCAAAGCAACAGTATTTATCTAATCGAGATTTAATAAAATCCTCTTTTGCGTGATAGAAGAAGATACTTTTGTTGTACTTCTCTACTTTTTTCAAAGCATCAAAAACCTTATGGTAAACCATCAGGTTGGGGCTGTATCTGTAATCTGTAAATATCTTAATTCCGTCATTAAGAAAATACTCACGTATAGCCGCCGCACAAGCAGCACTTCTTCCCTGTCCGTGTTCGCATTGACAAATTATGTCCATTCCTTTTTGATAAGCTTTATAAATGAAAAAAGCCACCTTATTAACACTCGGAAAGAAATCATCATATGAAAGACCTGCCTCTTCCAAACAGGTTATGTCGATATCACTAATCTCAGCATATATCACCTTGCAACCCGTCTTTGAATAATTCACAGGCTTATACTCATCATCTATACGTTTTAACACGTCATCATAAAAGCTTATGACTGCTGCATGTTTAGGAAATTTATCTTTTGCTATAAGCTCCTCTGCCTCTTCTCGTGAATAAATAAAAATGTTCATAAAACGCTCCATAAATTATTCATCAATATTGCGATAATCTTTGAATATTTCGTCTACATCGCAAACTACCTCTTCAATAAGTATTTCCATTTCATCAGGAATAAGAAGTTTATAGAAATCAAGCTTTTCGGTGTCCATTATTCCTAATCTTTGTTCCTTGAATATCCATGTATTTTGTCTTTGATAAGACTTTCTGATTTTCTTATCTATAATATCTTTCACCTTATCATCGTCTGTTAGCAATTTATCATGGTATTCTGACTTCTTATCAACTGCTCCCTCAGCCCATAAAGCCATGCCCCAATACACATTGTTATCATACACGTCAACTTGAATCGAGATAGATATACTTTCACCCCTCGATGTTTTGCCAATATCATACGAAAGATAGTACTTCCAATAATGACTTTTTTGAATTATTCTCTGATTATTTTTCGTAAGATTCTCTTTTTGTTTAAACCTATTCAGTGTTTCTTCAATAAAATATTTTATCCAAGCTCTTTTCAGTTCCTCCGAAGTTTTTTCATTTGGAATATCATCTCTTATTCTATTCATCAATTCATATGAATAGCCGCACTTGTATAATGCTTTTACAGTATCGAAAAGCTGTACAAGAACCTCATGTACAGTAGGTACGGATTTTATCTTAACATCTGAGATACATTCCTGCAAAAAAGCAGATACATCATCTTTGAAAGAAATACATCTGATATGCCCTTTTCCAGATTTGTCAGTTACGGATAACGTCACTGAGCTTTTCTTAGCCGGAGGTCTTCCATTTGGAGTGAGATAAAACACAACGGCATCTTCTCCCATTTGTCTGCGAGATTCTTCGTAGTAATCGAAGCATTGCTTTCCTTGGTCTGCTGATTCGATTTTGACCTCGATAGGAATAAAACAATTCTTTGTGATTATCACGATATCTATCCTGCGTTGCGTGTATATCGAATATTCCTTTTTAACCTTTGCACTTGTTAATTCTTCCTCAGTCAATTCATTCTTATCAAGGTTAAGGACTGTTCTGCAAAACTTTTCAAGAAAAAATGTGCCTTGACAATGAGAACCTCTTGGATCGAGCAATTTATATAGAACAAGACATATCTTGACTTCATCTTTTCCAATCTCGGCAAGCTCAAACATATTGAATTTTCTGCCTGTCTTTCTGTCGAGCTCATACTCAAGTTTGAATTTATTGGCAATCTTGCTTGCGGTTATTGGGTCTAATGGTAGATTCGCCATAAAATCCTCCTATATTTATTACAAAAATTCATATTATTTCGTAAAACATTTCACTAATTTTTATTATAGCATATTATTTTTGATTTTTCAATTATATTATAAAATGCCAGATTTTAAAAAATTTTAAAAAAACACTTGACATATTCCACTTGTAGATGTATAATCATATTCAACAAATGGAGTATAATATAAGGAGTGAGCAAATTGTTAAAGCATGGAATACTTGGTCTTTTGAACTACGGTTCGATGACAGGTTACCAAATAATGTTGACATTTAAAAATTCACTTTGCTACTTTTGGACAGCACAGACAAGCCAAATTTACCGTGAGCTTCAAACGCTCAAAAAGAACGGTTGGGTTGAAGACAAAAACATTGCTCAGCAAGGAAGGCCCGACAAAGTTTTGTTTTCAATCACGTCCGAAGGAAAAAAAGAGCTTGAACGATGGCTTTCAGAAGAAGACACAGGTTTTGACGTCAGGAGCACCATACTCATGAAAACATTTTTTAGAGGCGAATGTTCCATTGACGAGAGTATCGAGCATTTCAAAAGGCTTCATGAAACGGCAAACACGTTTTCAAAAGGAATGGATTCGCCCACGGTAATGATTGAACGTTATAAACAAGTTGTATCAGATCCTGAAAAGAAAGCACTTTTTTGGTACATGACTCTTGATTTTGGAAGAATGTACGGCGAAATGCTGAAAAAATGGACAGATAATTGTATAAAGGCTTTGGAGGAATATAAAGATGAGAATACTAGTGATTAACGGAAGTCCCAAGTTAAGCAGGAGCAATACATGCTCAAAGGCAAGCTCAACGTTATATCTGGAATTCCGGGCTGGTAAACGCCTATAATAAAGTTAGCCCCCTTGATTCCGAAAAAGACTATGCTGAATTTTGTTTACAATCATCAGATTGCAGGGAATGCTAAGAAATGAAAAATAACCGCAGGAGTGATTATCCTGCGGTTATGAAATATGAGGGTTATTGTGGTAAATCAAAATTTTCTTTAGATTTTAGATACTTTTTCAAATCAAGATAACAGGCAAAAGATGACGCTATTCCCAAGGATATTCCAATAAGAACAGGTGATAGCTCTGTTCTTACGATTAATGTAGTAGTCATTATTGCTGCAAAAAAAGGTTTCCATACGATGTTGATTATCAGATTTCTTTCTTTTTTATTCATATTACCGTTCCTCTCTAAACTCCGATTTGTAATCATAAATCCATTATATCATAATCAACAAACAAAAGCAATCCCCGACTTATTACCCAATGGAAAATAAGTCGGGGATTGTTTTAGTTATATCAAAGAGATAGGTCAGAATTTATTATTTTGTTTATTTTTCCCCAAATATCGGTTTACAGCTTTTTTATAATCAATATAATCTTGTCCGAAATGAGCAATTAAATAGTCTTCCTCAACATTCACAATTTGCAAATGAAAAATAATAATAGTTATAGTTGAAACAATGAGCAAAAACACATTAAAAAATGATAATAATATTCCAATGTAAGTTAGGTAAAAACCAAGGAAGGCGGGATTCCTGCTCCATTCATATATGCCGTTCGTGACAAGATTAGTATTATCTTTCTCGGAAACACCTGCACGCCAGTTGTTTTTCATGTCAACTACAGCTTTAATAAACACCACCGTACCTAGTATAGATATTATAATACCGGCTATTCTTATAGCAATATTAATATTTCCATTATATGTAATTATTGAAATTATCTCAACAGCAACAATCAAATAACTGCTAATCTTCAAAAGAATTTCTATCATTTTCGGAAATCCTGTTTTTCCTTTTCCTAAATGATTGGTTTGAATACCGTCTTTCTTTTGTTGTAACATCTTAATGATATAACAGCAATAGAATGTTAGAAGAATAAGGAAAGCAATTATCTTATACATCATTTGCGTTCACCTCATAAATTCCGATTTGTAAGAGCAAGCCGAGTGCCAACTCATAACTAAAATTATACATCTTTAGCTAAAGTAAAGTCAACCCGATTATTTGCACAAACAGAAAAATTTGCTATTAATATCATACTTACTAATCTTTTAGCAATAGTAATCGGTATGAATAGTTGAAGAAAATTTATAATTACTGTAATAACTTGTAATGTATTATTCTTTTCTGTTGTTTCCTTGTTTATAATTTCTTTCTTACTCTCTTTCATAAAATCACGTCCTCTTATTTTTATTTTTCCATATAGAGGATGATTTGTACAGGGGGTATGATAAATCTTAATGATTGTTAGTATATCTAAATTATATCATATAATTTGGATTTTGGCTATTGTTTTTTTAGGAAACTGAATAGTTACTTATTTTTTATAATTTGACAAAGATTTAATCTCTCTTTTTACTTCTTTCCGGCTGACAGTAAAAATCTTTATGAAGCGATAAAACGGCAGCAGCGGCAGCATTATCTTGTGTTCAAAAAATACAGGATAATATTTTTTTAGAACTGAGAGTGGAAGAAATATTCTTCTCATAATATATTTGAATTTAGAGGGATTATCTGTACCGTTCATTTTTCTTTTGACAACATTATCAAAGTTTCCATATGTTCCCGAAAACAGAATATACTCCAACATTTCTCTGTTTTTGTCGGTTATTTCGCAATGTCCGAAAATTTCCTCTGCTAGCTTTCTTGAATCACGTTCAAAATCAAGCAAGCCAATTTTTTTAAGCTCCCTCTCTATATATTTCATATCAAGCGTATCGGAGAATTTTTTCATAAACACATATGTATCCAATACAGAACGCAAACCTGTTCCCTCATGCTCATAGTGCTTATGCTCGTGTGCTGTCATAAAAATATAATAATCCTCATTTGTGAAACGACAGCCGCAGCCTTCGCCGTCCTTTAACAAACGCTCCCGTATATTTTTGTAATACCCATACAGCACCGTTTGATTTGGACCTACCAGTGAAACGTGCATCTCAAAATTAACTACTGGCGGTTTCATATAAACATCATGATACTTTTGTTTATATTCATCTACACGGTATCCCTCTGCTTCAAAATATTTCTTAACATCTGCTCTGTATTTTTCATCAAACAATATGTCGTTATCGGACATCTGACGCATGCCATATATTGGATAGTAGTCCTGCATAACAATGCCTTTCAGCGGCATATACCAGATTCCGTGACTGTCAAAAAATTGAAAAAGCTTGGCACGCTCAATATCGTGTGCTGCATTTTTGCGAATTGCTTTTCCCTTAGCCTGAGTAAAGGTTGAATCCTTGATACCTGACGATTCAAGAGCCATAGCCGTTGCAGCTGTAAGCATATGATGATTTGCCACTTGATACAGCTCGCTGAGATCCAAGTTTTCAATCCTTGTCTTTTCGGGTGTTTTATCATTGATAAGGCAATATATCAGATAAATCATATCATAGGCAGATTTTAAATATGCTTCTCTGTTCATTTTTCTATTATTCCTTTTTCGGTAAATCTTAAAATTCTGTCGCATATTCCCAATGCTGCCGGACGATGTGTAACAATAATGACCGTTTTATCAGTCATATTTCTAAGATTCTCCAGCAGTTGTTTTTCGGTCTGCTCGTCTAATGCACTGGTAGCTTCGTCTAGCAGCATAATCGGACTTTCGGAGAAAATTGCTCTTGCTACGGCAACACGCTGCATCTGTCCCTCAGACAATCCCGTGCCACGCTCGCCAAGCAATGTATCAATTCCGTTTTCAAGCTCGGAGATAAAACTATCGGCACACGCAATTTTTAAAGCCTGCATAATTCTCTCATCATCTCTTGAACCGGACTTATCTGCAAACGCAACAACATCTCTAATAGTTCCGCTCATTAGCTGATTACCCTGAGGTACATATGCAAATAATCTATGCCAACGGGAATCAAGCTCTGTTTTTTTACCGTCCGATTCCGTAAGAAAACGTTCGCCGCCGTCTAATTTATAAATACACATCAGCAGCTTCAAAACGGTAGACTTGCCACAGCCGCTATGACCCGTAAAAGCAACATACTCGCCCTTATTTATTCTAAGAGAAATATTTTTCAGAACAACAGGCATATTCTCCTTTGTAAGATTAACCACATTATCAGTTGACGGAGAGTAAGTAAACTCTGCATTTTTCAGAATAAGCGAATTCATTTTATCATCATAAAATTTCTTTATTTCATTAAGCTTCAAAGGCTCTTCTTCGCTGTCGTCTTCAAAATCCTCTATCTCCATTAAACGCTCGGCACTTGCAGTCATTGCATAGTACCGTGG
>CACYEJ010000237.1 GCA_902773395.1 uncultured Ruminococcus sp. | reverse complement strand
TTGATACTCTTGATTCCGTACCCGTGAGGTGCGGATTTTTTCTTTGTTGTGATCAACTTGCCGTTTTTGATGTTCGGGGCAACGGAGTAAGTGTTATTGAGGGAGATAGAAATATAGTTGACGTTTGTCGGTATAATGAGTAACTCAACTTTTTTCTCCTCTGAATCACGGCTCGCTTCAAGTGCGTTTTCAAGAAGATTGTCCAGCAACGAAGTTAGGTCATTGTCAGCTATAAAAGAGAAATAAATGTTTCTTATATCACAGTTGAACGTAATACCGCTGTCTGAAAACACCTTTGCATATCTGTTAATGATAGCATTGACCAATTTATGATTGCTGTATTTCTTAATGTTTTTGACTTCATATTCACTGTAAAGATTATCTATATAATGCTTGATCCCGTCGCAATCTTTTTCGTCGGCTAAATCCTTAATGGATAGCAAATGGCGCTTAATATCATGAATTAAGATATTGGAGTTCTCATACTGATTTTGAAGCAAAGTGTAATACTCGGTGTCCAGTTCTGCCTTTTGTGCTTGTAATTGCAATTCCGTGTTTTCTTTTTGCATCTTAATCAGCGATTCGTGTATCCAAAATACAGCGATATTGGCATACATCAACATTACATCTGAAATGACAAAAATTATAAATATATAATTATCGTAGTTAATCTTTTCAACCGACTGTGCTGTACAGTGTAATATAATAATAGAAGAAAGAGGCAATAACAAAAGCAAAAACGACTTTGCCTTTATCGTATCATTTAGGCTTTCCGGTGTAGACAGTTTTGACAAAAGATATGCAACTAAGAAATACAATAATTTCGAGCAAATGCTTTGAACGATAAAAACCAAATCATTTGTTGTATATTCTAGTACTTCTGTTCCAAAAACAGATTTTGAAACATAAAAAACAATTAGTTCTGTAAGCAACATCGTTACTGTTAAAACAACGGTATTAAAAACAGCTTGCGTAATCCTCGTTTGAAAACAGAAACGGCATAACAAAAAGTTAAAGATAAAAAAGCCCAAAAGATTACATAACGGAATTCCCAACAGACTGATCGCAAACTGAGCTGAAGCAGATAGAGCGAACGATAATAGTATCACCCATCTGTTTTTCCTCTTCTCAAATTTGTTTCCAAAATACAAAAGAGAGATTAATGCCTCAAAAATGTAAACCAGTATGTTTACAACAACTGTCATTTTATTCCTCCTGCATAATCAAAAAACGCTTTTTTGAATTCATAGTATTTCCTTTGCGATAAACCGGCAATCCTGACTGAATCGTTAATACTTTGAAAATACACCGAGTTTTTATCAAAGTTAATCACGTTTTGTAGATTAACCAAAAAGCTCTTATGAGAAAAGGTAAAGCAGTTGGGCTGATTGATAATTCCATACCATTCCTGCGGCTTTTTGTTTGTCTTGTAATCTCCGTACTTGGTAGCAACAATGGAGCCATGTTTAAGGTTTTCTATGTAGAGAATATCCTTTGTTTTTATAGTAATGACTTTATCGCCGGATTCAACAATAATCAGTTTGCTGATTTGTTTATAGCAATTGACAGCTTCTATAAAATTCTTTGAAAACCGATCCTCGTCAATTGGCTTTGAAAGATACCTAAAAACCTGAATCCGCATAGCACTGTCGAGATAATCTGAGAATGAGGTGAGAATTATCACTATGGTGTCAGGATTGCGTCTTTTCAACTCCTCGCTCAGAGCCAGCCCGTCCACATCGGGCATTTCAATATCAACAACGGCTATATCATATGTTTCATTGTTCTCCATAACCGATTGACCATCGTTATAAATTTGTGTATTTAGCTCAAAACTGTATTTCTCTTGAATGCTTGCTAATAATTCGTTTACCTTATTGGTGATTATCTTATCATCGTCACAAACCAAAACTTTGATCATAATGAACCCTCCTCATTATATTTCAATTATATCCTAAATAAAAAGGTTTGTCATCAATTGCCATCTATCTAATTGTTATCATTTTTGCCTGATTTTCTATCGTTTTTGCCAAAACGGTTTTTATGTGTTGCAATTTGCGACTAAAAAGTGATATAATTCGAACAATAAAAGCCTGCTTCAACAATACCTGATCGGGCTAATATCCAAATACCCAAAACAATTTATCACGAATCCTACGAGGAGGTATAAAAATGACTCACGCAAAAAGATTATTTGCAGTTCTGATAGTACTCCTGATGATACTTCTATCAGTTCCTGCTGTGTCTGCGGCGCCTAATTTGCAGACTCCGCAGATCACAGGTTTTGAAAGCACTAAGGACGGGATCATGATCACATGGTCGCCTGT
>CACYEJ010000236.1 GCA_902773395.1 uncultured Ruminococcus sp. | reverse complement strand
TTTGAAAAAGTTTGATCAAAACTTTTATATGCTATATCTTTTAGATTTTGAGTATAATATAGATTGTGAAATTAACTAATACGGAGAAATGCAATGAGCAATAATAATAACCAATGTAAAAACGCCAAAAGATGCGGAGCGTGTCAGCTTTCCAATATGGACTACAACAGACAGCTTAAATTCAAACAAGCTCAGGAAGTAAAGCTTCTGAAACGCTTTGCCCATATAAATGAAATTATCGGTATGCAGTCGCCGTACCATTATCGCAACAAAGCTCAATACGCCGTGAGAAAAGTATCGGGCGGAAAAATCGTAACAGGTGTGTATCAGTCTGTCACGGGCGGTGTGGCTGCAACGGACAACTGTTTTATAAATGACAAAACGGCAAATGAGATAGTATGCCATATTCGCCGTCTGTTTAACGAACTAAAAATTGAACCGTTCAACCCGAAAAACGGTAAGGGAATTGTTCGTCATATATTAGTGAGAAACGCAAAACAGACAGGTGAATATATGGTAGTTATTGCCTGTATTGAAGATAAGCTCCCTAAAGCTTCTGAGGAGCGGTTTGTTAAATCTCTTTGCGAAAGGTACGGCTGTATTAAAACAATCGTTTTAAACGTCAACAGAAATGATAAAATGATGCTTGGCTCACAGGAGAGGGTTCTCTTTGGCAAGGGGTATATTGAGGATATTCTTTGCGGAAAAAGATTTCAAATCTCCCCTCGCTCTTTCTATCAGATAAACCCTATTCAGACAGAGGTTCTGTATCGTACAGCGATTGAATATGCGCAGTTTACAGGCAGTGAGAAAATTCTTGACGCTTACTGCGGTATCGGTACTATAGGAATATCGGCAGCCGATAAGGTGAAAAGCATTGTCGGGGTGGAGATAAACGGCGATGCTGTAAAGGACGCAAGGATTAAC
The DNA here is from genome assembly GCA_902773395.1 of uncultured Ruminococcus sp. Next base: position 3,697 of record CACYEJ010000236.1, on the reverse strand, counting down.
GCCGAGCTTAACGGCATAAAAAACGCTGTATATTATAAAGCCGATGCAGCAGAATATATGAGCGAAGCAGCAGAGCAGGGCGAACACTTTGACGTTGTATTTACCGATCCGCCAAGAGCCGGATGCAGCAGGGCGTTTTTGTCATCGCTTGTAAAGCTGAATGCAGATAGAATTGTTTATATATCGTGCAATCCCGAAACTCTTGCAAGGGATTTGTATTTTCTAATTCATAACGGATACAAGGCGGAGAAGATTCAGCCGGTTGATATGTTTCCGCATACGAAGCATATCGAAACTGTTGTGACGTTATCAAAAGCATAAAAAATGCAATTCCAACAAAATAATCTTAAAATTCCCGCTGCAATTTTCCCTCTGATTTCCAAACAAAATTAAAACTCCCCTTGAAATAAATCCGTATTTATGGTAACATATAAATTGTGTTGAAGTAACTATAACTTATCAATTGAGAAAAGAAAAGGAGTTCCTGCTTATGTGCGGTATTTGCGGATTTACCGGGAAACTTGACAAACAAAAGGAAGTCGTCAAAAGAATGGCTGATGTGATTACACATCGTGGTCCGGACAGCGAGGGCTTTTATACAGATAATAATATTGCAATGGGCTTTAGAAGATTGAGCATTATTGACTTGGACGGCGGTTCTCAGCCGATTTATAACCACGATAAAAGTATGGTGCTTACCTTTAACGGCGAGATTTATAATTATAAGATTTTAAGAAAAGAGCTTATCGAAAAGGGCTATAAGTTCTACACCGAAACCGACAGTGAGGTTATTCTCCACGGCTTCGAGGAGTGGGGCGAGAAGGTTCTCGAAAGATTAAGAGGTATGTTCGGCTTTGCTATTTATAACAAGAAGGACGGCTCTCTCTTTATTGCAAGAGATTTCTTCGGTATTAAGCCTGTTCATTATGCGCAGGTTGGCGAGCATTTTGTGTATGGCTCTGAGATTAAGAGTATTCTTGAATTCCCGAAATATCAGAAAAAATTCAACAAGAAAACTCTTGATAACTATCTTTCATTCCAGTATGCTCTTCCGCCGGAAACATTTTTCGAGGGCGTTTACTGTCTGCTTCCCGGTCATTACCTTTGGTACAAAAACGGTAAGGTGACTACAGAGAGATACTGGGAGGCTACCTTTGAGCCGAATGAGGAGCTTACAGAGGAAGAAGCAGTTGATACAATTGAGAAGGTATTTGAGGAGTCTGTAAACGCTCATAAGATATCTGATGTTGAGGTTGGCTGTTTCCTTTCAAGCGGCGTTGACAGCAGCTATGTGTCAACATATTTTGCTGATCAGAAAACATTTACTGTTGGATTTGACTTCGGCGAAAAGTACAACGAGATTAGCTGGGCACAGGATCTCTCAAAGGAGATTGGCGTTGACCATAAGTACAAGATTATCTCCAGCGAGGAGTTCTGGGGAAATATCCGCAAAGTACAGTATCATATGGATCAGCCGCTTGCAGACCCGTCATGTATTGCGCTTTACTTTGTGTCTAAGCTTGCAAGCGAGTATGTAAAGGTTGTGCTTTCCGGTGAGGGTGCGGACGAGCTGTTCGGCGGATATACGATTTATAATGAGATAAATTCTCTTCGTGGATATCAGAAACTGCCGCTTGGACTTAGAAAATTCCTTGCCGCAATAGTTAGACCGATGCCGAAATTCAAGGGCAGAAATTTCATTCTCCGTGGCGCTTTGAGCGTTGAGGAGAGATTTATCGGCAATGCCTTTATGTTTAATAAGGCAGAGAAGCAGAAGATTCTGAAAGACGGTTCTATTGCTCACGAGCCTCAGGAGTACACGAAACAGTATTATGACCGTGTTACTGATTACGATGATATCACTAAGATGCAGTATCTTGATATCAATACATGGATGGTTGGCGATATTCTCTTGAAGGCTGATAGAATGTCTATGGCAAACAGTTTGGAGCTTCGTGTTCCTTTCCTTGACAAAGAGGTGTTCAAGGTTGCAAGGACTATCCCTTACAAGCTTCGTGTAAACAAGGAGAACACAAAGTACGCAATGCGTAAGGCTGCACTTCGTCATATGCCAAAGAGATCTGCCGAGAAGAAGAAGTTGGGCTTCCCTGTTCCTACCAGAGTTTGGTTAAAGGACGAGAAGTATTATAATATTGTGAAGGATACCTTTAACTCAAAGACTGCAAAACAGTTCTTTAACAGTGAGGAGCTTGTCAAGTTCCTAGATGATCACTACAATGGCAAAGAGGATAACAGCCGTAAGGTTTGGACTGTTTATATTTTCCTTGTATGGTATGAAATTTATTTTGGCAGCGAAAAGGTTACAGCTCCGGAGGGTTTTGAGCCTAAAAAGAAATAATATTTTAAAAACAGACTATCGGTGAGTGTTACACTTTACCGATAGTCTTTGAGATTAAAGGAGCAAACAATTATGAATTTGCATATAAAGAAAATTCTTGTGTATCCGATTGTCCTGAGTATGGTAATGTGCTTGTGTTCATGCGGTTCGGAAAAAAGCAACAACAGCTCTTCCCAACCTACAGAGAGTATTTTTGAAAGTGTACAAACATCTGAACAGCCTGAGAAAAAAGCTGTGTCCGAAGATGAAAGCTTTTCAACAGAAAATAATAACAGTGAGCTGGAAATAGAGAGCCGCCTTGAAAGCACCGAAACAGACAACAACAGCAGTGCGGTTTCTTCTGTATCAGAAAAAAAATCTTCAAAGAGCAGCGATACTTCAAGTGCTGTAGTATCTTCCGAATCAGCTTCTTCAAATAATACAAGCTCAACATCTACGCAGATAACATCACAAGCACCCACAACAGTTACTACAGTAACAGAACTTCCTGTACCTTTGCCGCCGCAAAACACAGAGAGTCAAAATACAGTGTCCGATCAAAATGATAATCCTGCCGAAGACCCTGCCCCTACTCCGCAGCCGGAGCCGGTACAGCCTGATCCAAATCGAGAACATAAGCTGATTGTAATTGATGCCGGTCATCAGCAGTATGCAAATCTGGAACAGGAGCCGATAGGTCCCGGAGCTTATCAGACAAAAATGAAGGTAAGCGGCGGCACGGCAGGCAGAACAAGCGGCAAGGCTGAGTATGAATTAACTCTGGAGCTTGCGTTAAAGCTGCAAACGGTACTTGAAGAACGTGGATACGAGGTTATTCAGGTTAGAACATCTCATGACGTGAATATCAGCAACAGCGAACGTTCCGCAGTTGCGAATGATGCGGCTGCCGATGCGTTCGTCAGAATTCACGCAAACGGCTCAGACAACACAAGTCAGAATGGTGCGATGACAATTTGCCAAACAGCTTCAAATCCCTATAACGGTTATTTGTACTCACAGAGTAAAGCGTTGTCAACATATGTGCTTGACGAGCTTGTTGCCGCCACAGGCTGCCGCAGGGAGTATGTTTGGGAAACGGATACAATGTCCGGTATTAATTGGGCACAGGTGCCTGTAACTATTGTGGAAGTAGGTTATATGACTAATCCGCAAGAGGATTTGTTAATGGCTTCGCCTGAGTATCAGGATAAGATTGTTGACGGAATTGCAAATGGACTTGATAGGTATTTTAGCGAATAAAAATATAAAATAAAGAAAGCTCTCTGTATCATAAGATTCAGAGGGCTTTTATTTCGTGTGGTTAATGGATTTGCGGTAATGATTCGTAAAATAAATTTC
>CACYEJ010000235.1 GCA_902773395.1 uncultured Ruminococcus sp. | reverse complement strand
TCCAGAAACATTTACGGTTAAGATGGAAGGTATCCTTACAAGATTTAAAGTTTGTGCAAAGAAGAATAGCCATGCTAATAAAGGATTAATGTAATTAATGTCATTTACTCCCCTTGTGTAAAGCGACACAAAGGGCAGAACCATTTCCATAACAGCAGTCATTACTATAAAGGTTACACATGTATAGCCTGTCTCAAAAGTTGAAAAAAGTTCATTGTACCCTTTTTTATCTTTTGCATAAAACTGTCCAAAATATCCCATAGGAGCCTGAGCAAATACACTTTGCATCAGACTATTCACGTGCGAATACACCATATTGTAAACGGTATAAAGACTGACGGATTTCAAATCAGCAAATACAGTAATTAAGAGAACATCCGTATTATTGTGAACAAATCCTGCAATCTGATGTATAAGAACGTTATTGCTCTTGCTAATTAGATCGTATCGTGGTTCTTCATCTAAGGACAAATCAGGATAATCCTTTTTAAAGATTGTCCTCATAACAGACAGTCTTATCAACACTCCTAACAAGGCAGCGGCTTGCACATAGATGATGCTCAATCCACAAACCATCAGAACTATTTTGACAACGCATATCGCAATATTAGCAATCGATGTCAAGTTATAAATAAGTCCTGTTCTGTTATCAGCAAAGAACAACGCTTGATACTTATTTATTAGCATATAAGTCAAGCCTGTCCCAATCCCGGATGCAACGGTAATTGCAAATGCAAACCAATAGCTGACCTCATCACCAACCACGAATGGAAGAACAAAGGATGATACCAGTAATGCAGTTAAAAAGATTTCACCGACCTTGAAAAATTTCTTTTTGGTTGCAGATAAAATGCCGCTTATTGTCTTTGAATCGTGTTCGGTAATCGGCTTATATAATGCCTGAATAGAGGCAGTTGTAAGCCCAGCTTCCAACAAAACAAGATACTGCAGTATTTGTGTTACGGAAGATGTCAAACCATTGTATGTTGAACCATACGTTATCAAGATGTATCTTTGAACCAGAAAACCCGTAATTATCGTCACAATTTGAGCAATTACGGCAGAAATCATGTTCCTTTTCGTTCGATGCATTTTATCATCCTTAATTAATTTGCTTGCGTTTATTACTTAAAAGGGAATTAATCAAAACAAAATATACAGCACATCTAATGTAGATTGTTATTTCACCAATGTTCCCGCGTGCAAGCAACAATAGCATATAGAAAATATAGGCTTGTATCGCAGCTTTAAACGGAGTAGATCTGCTTATATTATTCAATGAGTTGCAAATCTTAGCGAGGATAATTCCAATAATTGGAGCCGCAATTATTATCGAAGCCCACTTAAAATTATAGAAAAATTCTGCGAGCATAGATCCGCCAAGGCTGCTATTCCCATATATTGTAATTCTTGTATATAGAATAGCGGAGAGAGAAACATATTTCGACAATCCCGGTATTATTCTACCGATAAAAGGAATTATATAAAGTGCTCCACACAAATATGACAGTCCATACACACATCCAATTTCGTCAATATCTCGTATAATAATTGGCAAGTCTGTAAATGTGCCGCCCAATTCCTGGATTAATGAGTTATAAGAATCCCAAATACTTAAGGAGCCAGTGTTGCGACGCAAATCTGCAGCAACAACGCTTAAAAATGCTGCAGCGACTATTCCAATGATTAATAATATATTATACTTTTTCTTTTCCTCATCTTTAACAACACCGGGCAATAGGACTATTAGACATAGAACAAAAGAAATCGCTTGCATTCGATATCCAACGAGAATTGTAGTCATCGCATATCTTATAGCACTTATAACAATAATTACAAATTTCTTTTTCCGTCTTAACCCTGAACGTATCCCCCAGAAAACGACTAGCGGAAACGCACAGTTACACATATATAAAAGTTCATTGTTCGATCTCGAGTATAACGCAGCCGCATAACCTGACGTTCGAGCAATTCGTGTTTGCAATATATCATATATTATGCAAATTATTAGCAATGCAAAAAACAGCAAATAAATATTTCTATCCCGTTTTGTTTCATACTGTTCTTCGTATTGGTTTTCATTACCCGTTTTAAGTTCAGGAGCAACCTTGCACAAGTATGCTATGTTGATAGAAACTGTTACAAGAATGAAGAATAGTAAACTTTGGCTCAACAGATCATTAGAATAACGGGTAATTGTGTAATTGCCTGGTATTATAGGAACTCCAAACAGATTTAGCCAGATTTGTCCACAATTGTATATGTAAAGCACGAGTATGAACAAAACAAACGGAGAAGAAAACTGTATTGGATTCGTATATAGTATTATCACAAAGGATATTATGGATATTACAGACAGTTTTATAAACACAGCAGACATATCGCTTGATGCGTAAAACACTATAATAGCGATCACAGCAATCAAAATATTCAAGCTGATTCGTCCCAGTTTCTTTGCCTCAATCATTCGATAGTACCTTCTATACAAAATGTTAATCGAAAAAAACTCCCGTTAATACATCAGTGTATTTCATTGCAAGCAATCTATCCAATGCCACACTCTGCGCGTTCTTTTTCATTTCTACCATTGCCGATTTTGAAAGGCCTAGTGCTTTTCGGTAACAATCTGCCAGACTTGTATGATCATCTACAACAAATCCACTCACGCCATCTATAATGTATTCCGCTAAGTCAGATGTTAAGTTTGAGATTACAGGTATGCTATTGAACAGGCTCTCCGTGACCTTGGTAGGAAATCCTGCCTTCGCATTCACATCTGTCTCCGATCTAAACAGCACTGTAAAATCCGCTTTTCTAAGTATCTCAACCGCTTTTTCATGAGGTACTAATCCCATGGGGCTTATCTTATCTCCTAAATAAGATAGTGTTTCGGCAGAAATAGAAAAATTGTTAATTAGTTGTTCTTTATTCACACCAACAATGGTAAGTCTAATTCTCTCAAGTTCTGTCTGCGACAATTCTGCAAGCGCATTAACAATATCAGTAAGAAAGTCCTTTCTTCTGCTCGGCCGCCCTACATATGCTAGTTCAATGATGTTATCATCAGTAAAATAAAAGTATTTATCCTTTTCTTCAAGGACAAACGGAATTGTCGCAACTTTAATATCTCTATCTCTAAACAGTTTTGTGAGATAAGTAGAAATTGCAATTACGCTAAATTTTCTGTCTATAATTCTTTCTGCAATTAATCTATTGTTAATATAGTGTCTTGAATATTTGCCGTATTTAAACTGGTTAGAAGAATACAGCTCTACCGAGTTATATACGAGCTTAATATGATTCTTTAAAGCATAAGACTTGATTCGACTTAATAGGCGTGCTTTTAAGCCTGTAATCAGAAAAGCATCAATTTTATTCTCAACACACACCTTCTTAACTGTTTTGAGTGTGTTTGTATTAAACATCAGTAGATTCCATGTATTATTCTTGCTGTACTTGCCATTATCGGCAATCGAATAGCATTTTACCCCGCCAATATCATTTATATTGGAATTACAGAAGCGGCCAACTCTGAAAATACTATGTCCAGCTTCTATTAATGTATCGGCCAAAACTCTTTCCCTTACAGCTCCCGCATCACCATCTGGGTATCTATTGTCCGAAATCAAAAGAATGTTCATGATTCTAATACCTTTATTGCATTTTTTTTAAATCATCTACGACGTATTGATAGTATGCAAGCCTTCTTGATGACAATACTTCATCCGAATAGTCTTCGGCTTTGTTGAAGTTTTCTATAGCGATTGTTTTCATTTTGCTATAATCAGCCAGCTTTTCAATTTTCTCTGCAATACCTGACACAGATTTTTTTTCAAAAACACACTCTGGCTGCAAGAGCTCAGGAATTCCCGCTGTTCTTGATCCTAAACAGGGACAACCTCTACTCATAGCTTCTATGACCGCTCGAGGAAGTCCTTCTTGCAAGCTCGGTTGAATATATATATCAGCATCATCTAATTGTAATAGCACTTCGTTTAACGGTAATCTTCCTTTAAAAATAACTTGGCTATCTACACCACAGTCTTTTGCAACTTTTTTAAGATAATCTTGGCTTCCTTCTCCAACCAAGATATACTTGACATTAATTCCCCGCATTAACAGTTCAGGTATTGCCCTAATCACATACTCCTGCCCTTTGTACCTTACATACGTTGCTGCTGTGGTCATTAAAGTCAATTCTTTTATATTACAATTCTCTATTCGCCTAAGTCTATTATCTAATACCGATTGCTCCGGTTTTTCAATCAGCACATTTGAAACACCAATCGACTTGTTTGGGCACGGGTATCTTCTTTGAAGAAATTCATTTGTCACATATAGCGCATAATTAGAATGCGCCAAAGCTTTCTTAGTCTTGTAAAATGAATATGGCGCAACTATTTTACCCGCTAACCCGTGATTCCACAATCCGTCCCATGGATCGCTCATCACTTCACTAAAGAATGGCTTCCTCAGTTTTGAAGCTATATCGAATGCTCTTATGGCTGAAAAAGCTTCAAATCTCCCTATAACCAAATCACACTGTAGTATCTCATTTCTTAATTGTTGGCCGAACTGATACGAATATAATTCAGCAAAGCTTCTAAAGACTACAGTCTTTTCAATAAATGCTGTTACATCGACGAGTCTTGCATCGGATTTCTTTTTATGCACCCTTGAACACAGTACAATTTTCCCAAACGAATCATGATAACGTTTGAAAATCGATGACAGCTTTTCAGAAACATATATCTTGTTATCCAGGTGGTAAAAATGTATGTCCGATGCTATCAAAACTTTCATCATCCGATTCCTTTCATTTATATGGGGAGAACAAATTGCTTTCCAAGCTCGTAATCAAACGAATCAGGATTATATTGGATATATCCGCTCGCACCGTAGAAAGTTAATTCTCCGAATAGTATTTTCCCATTCTCATTATACAAGTCGACCCGCACATGGGGAAAACCCTCAGATAGACTCATTGCTATCTCTCGCATCCGTTCAAAATTTTTAGGTTTTTGAGGATCTTCCTTCATTATTCCTTGGGTCAAACTTTGCACTGGCAAGCGCACGAAATTGTCATTCATTATTGCTAGTTCACCATGAGAACCCAATATACGATTATTAATCACATAAACGCACGCAATTTTTCCGTTAAAGCAAAAGAACTTGTAGTCAGT
>CACYEJ010000234.1 GCA_902773395.1 uncultured Ruminococcus sp. | reverse complement strand
TTTCAAAATTTTGCGGGTGACGGAACACCCCAAGAAGTCAAGCCGCCAGGCGTAGACTGATTGGCAGGTGTTCCTAATGCAGAGCCCGGTCGCTGACGAAACAAATTAGTGTAGAAAAATAAATTACCCTCAGCGAAACTAAACAAACTATGATAGAGCAAGTATCACCAAAATAAAGCAATCTATAAATAACTCTTTCAGTTAAAACAAAAACAGGCAAGAGCTTGCGAATTGCCGGTATGAGAAAGATAATTGCTAAATCTTCACGCTTTTGAGTATAAAAGATAAAGTGCTAAATCTTACAATCTGCCCTCGCTGTAGGCTTTCTGATTCTCAATGCTTTGAGCCATGAGTTTCTGCATTAAGGACTGTTTTTTCTTCTTGGCAGGTTTTACCTTTTTGCCTCTGTACTTTTCGGCTGCCTTCCATGCCTTTTGCAGCTCTTCGGACATCTCTCTGCTAAGTGCTTCTTTTTGCTCTTCGTTTGTGACGGAGTTTAGTATAATCATCGTAATCAGCGGACGTGTATCAATATCACCGTAGGAGTACTGTGCCGAGAGAATTTCCGCAAGCTTGTCAACCTCTTTTTTATTGTTGCGTTCAAGCAGTTCCTGTACCTTTGGCACAATGCTTGCTCTTGTGAATGTAACCGCTCTGAACTGCTCGTAGGATTCCTCTTCGGTGCGTATTTGTTCCTTTAGCTCTGGGAATATTGCTACAAGTCTTTTTGAGAAGAATACCGGATCGCCGTTGCCGTCGTCGCTGTTTTTCTTCTTTTTCTTTTGCTTTGCTGCCTGAGTAAACTTTGGCGCAGCCACGCACTCAGCAAAGTCGTTGCCTATTGATTCCGCTTCACGCTCTTTGTCGGTTGCCGGGTCAAACATCCATGTGCCAATGGTTTTCCATTCATTGTCGGGACCGTCGTCTGTCATAGAGCAGCTTCTCATTACCATATGCTTTTTGTCCTTGTAGTAGATGACTGAGTAAGCTGTGGATTCGCCGGTGTAAAGCGATACAAGCTCGTTGCTGTCTGTACCGGATACATTCTGCTTGGTGAAGCCCTGCTCGCTTAAAGCAGCTTCAACCTTTCTGTTGACGATTTCAAACGCCTTATTTATCATAATTAAAGCATTCCTTTCTTTTTCTTTAAGTATCTAAAAAACATCTACCTTAGATTATAACCGATATTTCCCGTTTTGTCACTACTTAATTGAAAAAAATGTTGCACATAGTTTGTGTTTATGGTAAAATAGAATGTATAAGTAAAATAATTCCTGAAAACAGATTCTATATAGAATAAAAAATCGGAGGTCTATTATGTCCGTACAACCTATTGGTGTCTTTGATTCGGGGCTAGGAGGCTTGACTGCCGTAAAACAGCTCCGTGCGATTATGCCGCACGAAAATATCGTTTACTTTGGAGATACGGGAAGAGTTCCCTATGGCAACAGAAGCGTTACTACAATTCGACGATATGCCACTCAGGACGCAAATTTTCTTCTCAGCAATAATGTGAAAATGGTCATTGCAGCCTGCGGTACTGTCAGCTCAACCGCTTCTGATATCGGTGAGAAATTGCCTGTGCCGTACAGCGGCGTTATCGAGCCTACTGCAAGAGCCGCCGCTTTAGCTACGAAAAACGGCAAAATTGGCGTAATCGGTACCAGAGCCACTATCCTTAGCTGTTCGTATAAAAAGGAACTGGAAAAAATCAACAGCGATTTACAGGTGGTTCAAAAGGAATGTCCGCTGTTTGTGCCGCTTGTGGAGGAGGGCTTTATCTCTTCTGATGACCCTATTGCAAAGCTTACAGTTGAAAGATATCTTGAAGTTCTGAAAAAAGAAAAGGTGGATACTATTATTCTTGGCTGTACGCATTACCCCATTCTAAAGGCTGTGATAGGCGAGTATGTCGGTATGGACGTCAAATTGATAGACAGCGGCAAGGAAACCGCCCTCTATGCAGAGAAGCTCCTTGGGGAGAAAAATTTGCTCAATACCTCGGAGGAGGAAGGCGAGTGCAAGTTCTTTGTCAGCGACAGAACAGAAGGATTCTCTGATATCGCTTCGATTTTCCTGAACTCAAATATAGGTGAGAATGTCAGCAGAGTTGATATTCAACATTATTAAAAGGACGTGAAAGCTTGGACGATAAATATATTATTTCAGTGATAGGTACACAGTCCTTTGAAGAAGATGAGGATACTATTGAGCTTACTACCTCGGCAAGCTATATAGAGCGAAACGGTAAAAAGTTCATCAAGTACAGAGAGTATGATCCCGATAATAACAATGTGTACGTGTCAAATGTAATTAAGATAGAAAGCAAGGATAAAATCACTCTTGTAAAGAACGGAGGCAATCGCTACAGCCAGCTTATTCTTGAATGTGGAAAGCGTCATCAGTGTATGTATTCATCTTCCATTGGCAGTATGTCAATAGGGATTTACACAGAAACGATCGCCTATGACGTGGACGAAAACGGAGGCAAAATTGAAATAGATTATACTATAGATTTTAATTCCGATTTCCAGAGTGACAACCATATGTTAATTATTCTTCGCAAAAAAGGAGATACAGAAAATGTCTAAAATAGCAATGAATTCTGTAAATGATTTGAAAACAGCCGTTGTGTGCGCAATAGAAAAGGCAGTTGCAGGCGGCGAGCTTATAGATGCGCAAATTCCCGATTTTGTTATAGAGGTTCCGGCTGATAAGAAGAACGGCGACTTTGCCACAAATGCCGCTATGGCTTGTGCAAGGGCTTTCAGAACAGCGCCGAGAAATATCGCAAATGCCATTGTCAATAATCTTGATTTGTCACAGACGTATATTGACCGCTGTGAGATTGCCGGCCCCGGCTTTATCAATTTCTTTTTGTCAAAAAGGTATTATTCCGATGTTCTGAAAGAGATTGCATCAGAGGGCAGCAATTACGGTAAGAGCGACTTCGGCAAGGGCGAAAAGGTAATGATTGAGTTCGTATCGGCAAACCCAACAGGTCCTATGCACATGGGTAACGCAAGAGGCGGCGCTTTGGGCGACTGCTTGGCAGCCGTTATGGATAAAGCCGGCTTCGATGTTTGGCGAGAGTTCTATGTCAATGACGCCGGTAACCAAATTGAGAAGTTTGCAAATTCTTTGAATGTGAGATTTATTCAGGAAGTGAACGGTAAGGATTCTATTGAGTTCCCTGAGGACGGTTACAAGGGCGAGGATATTATCGACGCCGCAAAGCTTTTTATCGAAGAGAACGGCACAGAACTCATAAACGCTGAGGAGAGTGAGCGTAAGCAGGCTCTTGTTGCTTTTGCGCTTCCGAGAAATATTGCCAAAATGCAGGCGGATATGAAGAAATACAGAATTGAATATGACAAGTGGTTCTTTGAGAGTGAGCTTCATAATAGCGGCGCTGTTAAAGAGGTTGTGGAGATTCTAAAGCAAAAGGGTCTTACATATGAGCAGGACGGCGCTTTGTGGTACAAGAATAAGCAGGTAGTAACGGAGCTGCTTAAAGCACAGGGCAAGACTGATGAGGAGATAGACAAGCTGGAGCTAAAGGACGATGTTATTATTCGCGCTAATGGCAACCCAACTTACTTTACAGCAGATATCGCTTATCATAAAAATAAGTTTGACAGAGGATTTACTACTCTTATCAACATCTGGGGCGCAGACCACCACGGTCATGTTGCAAGACTGAAAGGCTCAATGAATGCTGTCGGCTATGACGGCAGCAAGGTTGACATTGTGCTGATGCAGCTCGTTAGGCTGATGCGTGGCGGCGAGGTTGTCAGAATGAGCAAGAGAACAGGCAAGGCTATTCAGCTTGGCGATTTGCTTGACGAAGTGCCCGTAGATTCCGCAAGGTTCTTGTTCAATACCCGTGAAGCGAATACGCAAATGGATTTTGATTTGGAGCTTGCCGTAACTCAGGATAATCAGAACCCTGTTTATTATGTTCAGTATGCTCACGCAAGAATTTGCAGTATCATTAAAAAGCTTGCAAGCGAGGGTATCTCTCCGAGAGAATGTACCGAGGAAGAATTACAGCTTCTCACTGCTCCGGAAGAAATTGAGCTTATCTCACATCTTGCTTCTTATACAGAGGAGATTATCAGTGCGGCTAAGAGTTATGACCCAACGAAAATTACTCGTTATGTGACCCAGCTTGCAACACTGTTCCATAAATTCTATAACGCTTGCAGGGTTAAGGACGATGATGAATCGCTCATGCAGGCAAGACTTAATTTGTGCCTTGCGGTAAAGCTTGTTATAAAGAATGTTTTGGAAATGTTCAAGATTACCGTACCGGACAGTATGTAATACGGGTTGCGGAAAGGATAATATAAATGTACGAAGCGGAAAGTCCAATAGGTTCGGTTGAGGAGATAGCGCCTGATGACGGTTTCTTCTTGACGGAAGAAGATGATTTTCAGCAGTCGGAGATATCTTCTTCTGAGGAAAATTCGTCTGAATCAAAGACAAACTCTCAAACAGAATCAAAGGCAGGTTTACAGACTGAATCTCGTTTGGAATCAAAGAGCGAATCAAATTCAGTTTCTAGGACAGAATCAAAGAGCGAATCAAATTCAGTTTCTAGGATAGAATCAAACAGCGAATCCACAAACGAAATATCAAGCGTGATTTCAGAAGACGAAGCAGCGACAGAAACAGAATCAATGACTTCATCTGTTGCAGCGTCAACGTTGGCGTCGGAAAATATTCCAACATCAAAAGGCAGTGCAAAAGTCGGATTTGGAATTTTAGCTGTTTTGGTTGTTCTGGCAGCGGCAGTTTTGGTAATCAAGAAAGTTAAGAATAAAAATTAAATTATTTCCATAACAAATAAGCTATAAACGGGCAGATTTAAAACTGCTCATTTATAGCTTTTTTGTGCTATATGCAATTATTCTTGGCAAATAGAATATCATAACCCTTTACTCGCCCATATATTCCACAAAATCAAAGGAAATGTCACTTTGCGAAAATATATTGTAGTGTTCGACAAGCTGCGATTTGCTCATACTGTCAAAATCATACTTATCATAGTTGAAGCTCTCGGCAGACGGCACTGCGACATTTCCTACTGTACACCCCTCAATGTGAAAGAATTCACTCTTACGGTTGATAATCGCAATAAAGGTCATGCTGAATTCAATTAGGATTTTTTCCTTATGAGATATACAGCTTATTATCTCTATTTCCTCGGAGGTCTGAATGTCTACTGTGCGGATAGGCGCTTCACATATCGGGTTATAGTGCGGAAAATTTTCTTCCATAAAAATCTTGTGAAGCTGTTCCTTTGCTTTATCGGATTTCTCTGTGTAGTCGGCTGCGTATTCCCAAAGTAAGGTGGTAATACGCTCAACCGCTTCTTTGTCTGTCATAGCGTTTAATCCTTTCCTTTTATTGTTTCGATAAATTCGCCAATCGCAAAAACCACGCCCATTACAACTGTGATTATTCCGATTGTGTTAGAAATAATTCTCCTTTTGCGAAGCCGTCTTGAAAGCGTTTTTAAACTATCGCTTAAAATATCATCGGCAAGGTAGGGGCTTGCTTGATAGGTGAATTTCTGATTTGAGCTGTTGCTGTTCTTTTCCTCTTCGAGCTCCTTTTTGTAGCCGTCATAAAAGCTGCTGCATTCTTTACATGACTGCAAATGCTCTTGAACTGCTCTTTCGGTGTCCTCGCTTGCCGCGCCGCTGGTGTAGATGTCAACCAAATCCATTGCTATATCACACGTAATCTCCATTTTTTAGTTCCTCCGATAATTTCTTTTTTGCTCTGAAAAATAAAACCTTCGCTGAATTCTCCGTTATGTTCATTGCGGCGGCTGCTTGCGAATATGTCATTTCGGCATATACCCTGTAGAGAATAATATCACGGTACTTTTCGGGCAGAGTTTCGATAAGTTCACGAACCTTAATGCGGCGTGATGTCTGCTCAAAGATGTATTCGGGGTTCAGTGCGCCGTTGTCGGTAATGAATTCTGAGATGTCGCCTATATCGGAATAGCTGTTCATGTGCTTGTTTTTTTTCAGATGCTTAAAATACATATGTTTGGCGATTGAAGCAATATAGGTAAACATATCGCTGCTGCCCTTGTAGCGGTGGAGTGACAGAAAGGTTTGGTAGAAGGTTTCCTGAGTTAGGTCTTCAGTTAGCTCCTTGCTGCCGCAAAGCTTGTAGAGAAAGAGATAAACTCTGTTATAATACATTCGGCAGATTTCCTCATATTCCTCTCGCAATACAGCCTCCTCCTATTCTTTAATTCGAAGTTTCCTGAAAAATTTTCATTGTCTTTCCGTCTGAGGTGACGTCAATCGCACCCTCTCTTGTAAGATAATACTTTATTCCCATATCGTTCAGAATCTCCAACATCTCCTCACGCTCCGGCTCTTCCTCAGACGAGGTTATTACGGCATACACCGGCTCAATATTCTCAAGAAGATTGTCAAGCTTTTTCTGATAATTGCCGTGATACGGTATTTTTACATAATCGTATTTTGTAGTGTTGACGCTGATAAAATCCTTTAGTCTGTCGTTTTGGGCGTCCCCCATAAATATAAAGCTGCTGTCCCCGAAGTAAAGCGATGTAATCAGCGAGGAGTTGTTGCTCTCGTTGCTGTCATAAACGATATCCGGACCGTTTACGTTAAAGCTCATATCTCCAAGTTCAAATTCATAGTTGCCGGAAACAGTGACAGGCGTTATGTTTTTTTCATCGAGTGCTGTAAGATAGTTGTCGTAGTATTCGCTGCTTTTCGGAACGTTGCTTTGAAGAACGTTTTCCACATCAAGCTGCTCGATAACCGTTGACGCGCTGCCTACGTGGTCTTTGTCAAAATGCGTGATGATAAGATAATCTAATGAGTTAATATTGTTTTTGCTAAAATAAGAAATCAATTCGTCTGAAAGTGTGCTTTCTCCGGTGTCAATCATCACGTAATGCTCTCCCTCTGAGATAATACAAGCGTCAGCCTTTCCGGCGTTAAAGTGATGAATTGAAAGAGCAGCGGTTTCTTCGGCTTCGTTTGCAGATGAGCTGCCGGAGGTGTTTGAATTGTCCTTTTGGCAGCCGCATATGTTGAGTGAGAATAGTAATAGAATTGCAGTTAGTGCGGATAATTTTCTCTTCATGAATTTATGCACCTCGTATTATATGATGTTGAGTTTTCTAAACAGCAAAGCTGCTATTGTATACAATTATAATGATTTGAGTAAATTATGTCAAGATTTTCGAGTATTCATAATTCGTGCGATGTTTGTTAAAAGTATGTTTAAAAATATTTGGTAAAATCTTCTTCAATAATTCTGTACTGTTTGCGGAGAAAAATTTGCGGATTAAAAACATTCATTTTTATATAAAAATTGTTAGTGATAAAATCGCAAACTTTTTTCAAAAAATTCCAAAATTTTGTTGCACTTGACATTGAAATAGTTTATACTAAATATATGAGATTTTTTTTAGATTTATTTTAAAAATTTTTTCTGAAATAGTGTAACCTTTTTTATTCTGAGGGGACTAATAATAGGAATGAAATTTTTAACAACTGAGATGATATATTTAGGGAGTGCTATAATATGAATTTTAAAATCATAGGAACAGGCAGCTATGTTCCCGATAATGTTGTAACAAACGATGATATGGCGAAAATAGTTGAAACCTCCGATGAGTGGATTTCTAAGCGTGTCGGTATCAAAGAGAGAAGAGTAAGCGTAAACGATACAACACTCGACATGGGTGAGAAGGCTGCTAAGGCGGCTTTGGAGAATGCAGGAATTTCCGCTGAGGAGATTGACTTGATTATTGGCGCAACTATATCAAGCGATGCGGCGTGTCCTTCGCTTGCTTGTATGGTTCAAAACAGACTTGGCGTGTCGGGCTGCGTTGCGTTTGATGTAAGCGCTGCTTGTTCGGGATTTATTTTTGCCGTTGAAACTGCAATGGGCTACATAGAGAGAAAGCGCGCAAAGAAGGTTTTGATTGTTTGTTCGGAGCGTATGAGCAAGCTGCTCGATTGGTCTGATAGAAGTACTTGCGTAATCTTCGGTGACGGTGCGGCAGCAGTTGTGCTTGACGCTTGCGAGGACGGCTATTATGATTCTGTAATCTACGCAAAGGGCGGCAGCGATGTAATCAACATTCCGGCTAGAGACGGCTGCTCTCCATTCTATAAGGTGGAGCAGGAGAAGCCGTATCTCTTTATGAACGGACAGGCTACGTTTAAGTTTGCGGTTAATTCGATTTCACATGATGTTAAGGAACTTTTTGACAAGACAGGCTTGGGTAATGACGATATTGCTTATGTAATTCCGCATCAGGCTAACAAGAGAATTATAGATTTTGCTTCGCCGAAAACAGGCGTTGACCTTGATAAGTGGTATGTGAATATTGAGCGTTTCGGAAATGTTTCCGGCGCAAGTATACCGATTGCCCTTGACGAGATGAATAGAAAGGGTATGCTAAAGAGCGGTGATAAGATTTTGCTTACAGCGTTTGGCGGCGGACTTTCAAGCGGCGCTATTATTTTTGAGTGGTAATAGTGTTTGATGATTTTTGTAAATTACGTGAGAGAATAATTTAAATGAATAAATTTTTTCACGTATTAAATAATTCGGCTGCAGGTAAGCTGATAGTCGGGTACGTGAAGTAAGAGTTTAAACAAACTCGCTTCTCGTATAGAAAAAAGAAAAAATAAAGGAGTTAATTATTATGGTATTTGAGAAAGTTGCAGAATTGATTGCAGAGAAGATTGACATTGACGCTTCTGAGATTAGTAACGACACAAAGTTTGAGGATCTCAGCATTGATTCACTCGATATCACAGAGATCGCAATGAGCATTGAGGACGAGTTCGATATCGAATTCGAGGCTTCACCGGATATGAAAACTGTTGGTGACCTCGTTGCTGCTGTTGAGAAGAAGGTTGGCTAATTTACAGCCAATACGGTCAAGCTCGATTTTCGGCAATGCCTAGTCGATTCGGCACGAATTCCCGAAAATCTAATTCTCCGCCTTGCTGCGTTGGTCAGCCGTTTTGTACGATTTATTCACTTTGTGATCAATGCTTCGGGGCGGAGATTCTTTTTAAATAGAATTGTTATAGTAAATTGTGAAATTACGCCGTTTTAAATTTTTAAGATAAGGCGATATATAATTTTTATGATATAAAAAGAGGTAAATATTACAATGATTAATTCTCCGATTTGTGAAGCTGTCGGAATAAAGTACCCCATTTTTCAGGGCGGTATGGCGTGGATCGCTGACGGAAAATTAGCAGCTGCCGTTTCAAATGCAGGCGGTTTGGGAATTATTTCTGCGATGAACGCTGACAGCAATTATTTGCGTGAACAAATTAAAATTGCCAAGGCTGCAACAGATAAGCCTTTTGGCGTGAATATTATGATGCAAAGCCCCTATGCCGATGAGGTGGCTCAGGTCGTAACAGAAGAGAAAGTTCCCGTTGTTACAACCGGCGCAGGCAGTCCTGCAAGATTCATGGAGATGTGGATAAATGCCGGCATTAAGGTAATACCGGTTATCGCTTCTGTTGCTATGGCGAAGAAAATGGAGAAATGCGGCGCTACTGCTGTTGTCGCTGAGGGACAGGAGTCCGGCGGTCATATCGGTGAGCTTACAACTATGGCGATTGTTCCGCAGGTTGTAGATGCAGTGAATATCCCCGTTATCGCAGCAGGCGGTATCGGTGACGGCAGAGGCGTTGCGGCTGCGTTTATGCTCGGTGCAAGCGGCGTACAGCTTGGAACTCGTTTCCTCGTTGCAAAGGAGTGCGGCGTTCATCAGAATTATAAGGACGCTGTTCTTAAAGCGAACGATATCTCTACCGCTACTACAGGCAGACGCTTTGGCGGAAATACTTGCCGTGGCATTAAGAATACCTTTACAAGAAACTTTATTAAAGAGGAGTACGCTCCCGAAGCAACGGCTGAAACTGTTGCAAACCTTGGCGTAGGCGCTCTCAGAAAGGCTGCCGTTGAGGGCGATGTAAAGAACGGTTCTGTACTTGCCGGTCAGATTTCCGGTATGATTACTAAGGAACAGACCGCAGAGGAAATTATTACCGAGATTTTCACTCAGGCTGAAGAGCTTCTGGGAGGTGCGGCAAAATGGGTAAAATAGCATTTGTTTTCTCCGGTCAGGGCGCGCAGTACACAGGCATGGGCAAGGAGCTTTATGATTGCTCACCGGCTGCAAAGGCTGTTTTTGATATGGCTGATAGTATCAGAGAGGGTACGTCTGCGCAGTGCTTTGAGGGTGACAAAGAGGTTCTCAACAGAACTGTCAATACTCAGCCGTGCGTGTTTACCGTTGATTTGGCTGCCGCTGCCGCTGTTGCCGAAAAGGGTATTAAGCCCGATTATCTTGCCGGCTTCTCACTTGGCGAGATTGCAGGCTTGGGCTTCTCCGGTATGCTAAGCTGCGAGGACGCTTTCAAACTCGTGTGCAAGCGTGGCGAGCTTATGGATATTTCTTCAAACGAGAGAAAAAGCACCATGGTTGCCGTTGTGAAGCTTACTCCGGAAAAGGTTGAGGAAATCGCTTCAAGATTCGATGATACGTATCCGGTAAATTATAACAGCCCGGCACAGACTGTTGTTGCTACCGCTGAGGAAAATGCCGATAAGCTTTGCGAGGCTGTCAAGGCTGAAAAGGGCAGAGGCGTTAAGCTTGCAGTAAGCGGCGGTTTCCATTCTCCGTTTATGAACAGCGCAGCCGAGGGTCTTGGCGAGTATTTAAAGGATATTGATATCAATGATCCGCAGATTCCTCTTTACAGCAACGTTACAGCTCAGCCGTATGCAAAGGGTGACGACTATAAGTCGATGATCAAAGCTCAGGTTATCAATCCTGTTCAGTGGCAGAAAACTGTCGAGAACCTTGTTGAAAAGGGTGTTGATACCTTTATTGAGGTTGGCGTTGGCAAAACGCTTTCAGGCTTGATTAAGAAAATCAATCCCGATGTGAAGGTGTTCAATGTTGACAGCAAGGAAACACTTGACGCTTTGAGTATATAATTTTTTGGGGTGAAAAAAATGAGTTTAGAAAATAAAACAGCCGTTGTAACCGGCGCTTCAAGAGGAATTGGCTTGGCGGTTGCAAAGAAGCTTGCTTCTCAGGGCGCAAATATCGCTGTACTGTACGTTGGCGACACGGCAGAGGGCGAGAACGCAAAGAAAGAGCTGGAGGAGCTTGGCGTCAAGGTGGGTCTTTACTACTGCGATGTGTCCAACTTTGAAGAGTCTAAGGCAACGGTTGATAAGGTTATAGAGGATTTCGGCGGCATAGATATTCTTGTTAATAATGCGGGAATTGTCCGTGACAAGCTCGTAATCAAAATGGCTGAGGCAGATTTTGACGCTGTTATCAACGTTAATCTAAAGGGTACATTCAACATGATTAAACATACCTATACGCATTTTATGAAAAAGCGCGCAGGCAGAATTGTTAATGTATCTTCAATTGTCGGATTGCAGGGCAATGCAGGACAGGTTAATTACTCCGCTTCAAAAGCAGGCGTAATCGGTATAACAAAGTCTGTTGCCAAAGAGCTTGCAGGAAGAGGCGTTACAGTAAATGCTGTTGCACCGGGCTATATTATGACAGATATGACAAATGCCCTCAGCGATAAGGTGAAGGAGCAGTTTACAAGTGCAATCCCGATGAAGAGGGGCGGAACTCCGGAGGACGTAGCAAACGTTATTTCTTTCCTTTGTTCGGACGCTGCTTCATATGTAACAGGTGAGGTTATCAGAGTAGACGGCGGATTGGCAATGTAAATAATCGGTTAATCGAGAATGTGTTACTCATAAAAAGGAGGAAAAGAGAGAAATGAACAGAGTAGTTGTAACCGGTATGGGCGCGCTCACTCCAATCGGTAATAGTGTTGCCGAGTACTGGGAAAATGCAGTTAAGGGTGTCAACGGTATTGATTTGATTACAAAGTTTGATACCTCCGATTCTAAGTATAAATTTGCAGGAGAGGTTAAAAATGTTGACCTCACATCTGCAATAGAGAAAAGTCAGCTTCGTAAAATGGATCTTTTCTCACAGTACGCTGTTTATGCGGCTAAGGAAGCTGTAGAGGACAGCGGAATTATTGACAACGTAGAGCCGGAGCGTTTCGGAGTTTACTTCGGTTCGGGCGTTGGCGGCTTCAATACGTTTGCCGAGGATTATTCTGTATTTTTGGAAAAGGGCGCAAGACGTGTTTCACCGCTGTTTATCCCTAAAATGATAAGCAATATTGCTGCCGGAAATATCGCTATTACCTTTAAGGCAAAGGGCGTAAATATGGCTGTTTCCACTGCGTGCGCAACAGGTGCAACGGCAATCGGCGAAGCATACAGAGCCGTTAAGCATGGCTATGCAGACGCTGTCATCTGCGGCGGCGCAGAGGCTGCTATCAATTCTTTTGCTATTGCCGGATTCGGTCAGTGCAAGGCGTTGGCTGCTGCCGAAACTCGTGACACAGCGTCAATGCCGTTTGACAAAAGACGTCACGGCTTCGTTATGGGCGAGGGTTCTGCTGCATTGATTCTTGAAGATTACGAGCACGCAAAGGCTAGAGGCGCTAAGATTTATGCAGAAATCGTTGGCTACGGCTCAACTTGCGATGCCTACCACGTGACTTCTCCAGACCCTGAGGCGGAGTGTACGGCAAATGCAGTCAAAGAGGCAATTAAAGATTTGGGCAGCGTAGATGCAAGCAAGATCTACATAAACGCCCACGGAACTAGCACTCACCTCAATGACCTCACCGAAACAAAAACCTTTAAGAAGGTTTTCGGCGATGACGCTTACAAGCTCCATATCAGCTCCACAAAATCTATGACCGGTCATATGCTCGGCGCTGCCGGCGCTATCGAGGCTATTACTGCAATCCAGACGCTGCGAACAAATATCGTTCCGCCGACAATTAATCTTCTTGAGCCGGACGAAGAGTGTGACCTCAACTATACTCCTGTTAAGGCAGTTGAAACTCCTATCGAGCTTGCTCTTTCCACAAACCTCGGATTTGGCGGTCATAACGCTTGTTTGGCATTTAAGGTTGATTCTCTGTAAAAATATTTTTGGGTTTGGACATCGTGCGGTACGGTCTGAGCTTGAATATGTGTAAATTATTTTTGTGGGGCAGACGGCTATAGGCTGTTTGCTCCCTGTAATAAGGCGGTTTTAAAATGAATATAGAAGAGATTAAAAGCATAATTCCTCATCGTGACAACATGCTTCTTATTGATGAAGCTGAGGTTAAGGACGGTGTGGCTTACGGAAAAAAGCATATTACCGGTGACGAGTGGTTTTTGCAGGGACATTTTCCGGGAAATCCTGTAGTGCCGGGTGTGATACTTTGTGAGATTATGGCTCAGTCGAGCTGCGTTTTGCTTGCAGATGTATCAGAAGGAGCAACGCCGTACTTTACGGGTCTTGATAAGGTGAAGTTTAAAAACAAGGTTCTTCCCGGCGATACTATCGAAACTGAGTGCAAAATCACCAGAAATAAGGGACCTTTCTATTTTGCTGAGGGCAAGGCTTCTGTAAATGGAAAGCTTTGTGTAAGCGCACAATTCTCTTTCGCATTATTAAAATAAAGGGTTTGAGGACGATGGCAAACGTATTTACCAATTTTTTGAAAAATATCACTGGTCAGCAGCAGACAGACCTTGATTCTCTCATAAAAAATACGGAGAATGTAACGCTCGTCTGCAAGAGCTGCGGCAGCGAACATTCTAAGCACCAGCTGCTTAAAAACAATATGATTTGCCCCCAGTGCGGAAAATATTTCCGTATGGGCGGCAAGGAGCGAATTAAATCCTTGTGCGATAAAAAATCCTGCAAGGAAATGTTTGACAACTTTGAAAGCGTTGACTTTTTGAAGTTCCCCGGCTATGCAGAGAAGCTTGAAAAGTCTAAGAAATCGACTAACGAGAAAGATGCCGTAGTGTGCGGTACGGCAAAAATTAATGGCAGTGAATTTGCGTTTTTCGTAATGGATTCAAGATTTATGATGGCAAGCATGGGTTCCGTGCTTGGTGAGAAAATTACCTCTATCTTTGAGTACGCTACAGAGAATAGCCTGCCCGTTGTCGGCTTTACTGCATCAGGCGGCGCAAGAATGCAGGAGGGTATTGTTTCACTTATGCAGATGGCTAAGGTGAGCGGCGCCGTTAAGCGTCATTCAACCGCCGGAAATTTGTATATTACCGTACTCACCGATCCAACTACAGGCGGCTGTACTGCAAGCTTTGCAATGCAGGGCGATATTATTCTTGCCGAGCCTAAGGCACTTATTGGCTTTGCCGGAAGAAGAGTTGTTGAGCAAACTACAAAGTCGAAGCTTCCGGACAACTTCCAGAGCGCAGAGTTTCTGCTTGAACACGGTTTTGTTGATGCAATCGTTCCCCGTGAGAAGCTCAGGGAAACATTGTCTAACTTACTGAATATTCATTCACAGAAGGGTGGGAACGATTGATTATGACACCGTATGAAAAGTTGAAAACCGCAAGAGCAAGTACTCGCCCAACAGGCAGTGCTTATGTAAATCAGATTTTTAAGAACATATTCGAGCTGCACGGCGACAGACGCTATGGTGACGATGCGGCTATCTACAGCGGAATAGGCTATCTTGACGACGGCATTCCGGCAACGTTTATTGCAATCGACAAGGGCACTGATCTTCGCACACGACTTGCAAAGAATTTCGGCTGCCCGAAGCCTGAGGGTTACAGAAAGGCACTTCGTCTGATGAGGCAGGCTGAAAAGTTCCACCGCCCTGTTATTTGTTTTGTAGACACACTCGGTGCGTTCTGCGGGGCTGAGGCAGAGGAGCGTGGTCAGGGTCAGGCTATTGCTGAGAATATTCTTGAAATGATGGGACTCAATACCCCTATTATTACTATTGTAATCGGTGAAGGCGGAAGCGGCGGCGCGTTGGCACTTGCTACGGCGGACAGAGTTTATATGCTCGAAAATGCAGTGTACTCTGTAATTTCACCTGAGGGTTGTGCAAGTATCCTTTGGAAGGACAGCGGCAAGGTTGCAGATGCGGCGGCTTGCCTGAAAATCACTGCAAATGATATGAGAGAGTTTAAGGTTATTGAGGGTATCATTACAGAGGATTTTGACAACTTCGACAAGATGTGTAATTCTATCAGACATCAGCTCAAGAAGGATCTTAAAGTATTGATGGACTTGTCAAATGATGAGCTTCTTGAAAACAGATACAACCGTTTTAGAAGAATAGGTTATTTTGAAGAGATTAGCGAATAAAAATTCCCCCTCACTCATTAGGAATGTGAGGGGATTCTTGTATATATTTTAAACATGGTGGAATATGAAGAAGAGATTATTATATTTGCTTGCGTTTCTGATTCTCGTAGGAATTGAATTTATTATCGGAAAATATGCTCACGGATTTGTCAGAGGGTATGTCGGCGATATTCTCGTTGTGGTGGTGATTTATACATTTATAAGGATAATTATTCCTGAAAGATTTCCGTATTTAAGCGTTGCCGTATTTCTGTTTGCAGTGTTTGTGGAGATAATGCAGGGAGTGAATATTGTGGATAAGCTTGGGATTACCAATGAAAATATCCATATTGCTTTGGGAACAAAGTTTGATTTAAAGGATATCCTTTGTTACGCTGCCGGTTGTACATTTACGGGAATATATGAATTTCTGATTAGAAAATCAAATGACAAATAAATTAAAAACACCGTATTTATGATATTAATAAATACGGTGTTTGTTTATATATGGATATTAAAATATTATTGAAAACAAGTAAATTCAGCCGAAAGGACAAATTATGACTCAGGCGTTAAAGTTACCTAATTCAAACAGTCTGTGTGCTATTTTCGTCTGGCGTTGCCAGTTCGCTGCAAGCATGAATCTCATTGGTTGTGTTGGCAGTATTTGACAGAAGTCCCTTTGCCGGCTCTGCAATACTTGAAATAAGGTTTCTAAGCTCATCATTAATTGATTGACCGTTAAGAGCCTGATTTTCAACGTTGAGTTTCTTCATCAGCTCAGGAACACTTGCCAATGTGTCAATCAAAACATTGCCTGTGCCGCCGCTCATCGAACCGCTTCCGCCAATATTGACGAATTCTGCATTCTGTCCGATGCTTGCCATAATTTCAGCAGTCTTTGTTGCAATAGTAATCTTAGCCTCGTTTTCTATCTTAATCTTCTCAATCTCGAAGTTTACCTTCTCATTAGATGCACGAGCCTCAGCAAGTGCCCTTTCACCCTCAGCCTTAGCCATTAGCTTCTGCTTTTCAACCTCAGCTTCTGCAAGACCCTTCTGCTTGATAACCTCTGCGTCTGCAAGACCCTTTTGCTTGGTAACATCGGCTACGGCTGTACCTTCCTTCCTCGTCTTTTCAGCGTTTGCCTCAGCGAGAATCTTTGTAGCATTTGCTTCTCTCTCTGCAACCTGTACAGAGGCGTCAGCACTTATCTTACGAACGTTAGCCTGAGCTTCGGCTTCAATCTGGTTCTTTTGCTTCTCAGCTTCGGCTTTGGTTGCGATAACTTCTTTTTCCTTAATAGCCGCAAGATTAGCCTGCTCTTGCTCAACGACTTTAATACGTCCCTGTTGAGCCGCAACTTCCTGTTGTCTGATTGTTCTTTGCAGCTCACCGGCGATTGCTGCGTCGGCGTTTGCCTTGTCAGTTTCAGCCTTGAACACTGCTATTTTAAGGTTATTATCTCGCTGTTTCTCGGCTACTGCAAGTTCGGAATCAAGCTCGTTCTGTGCTGCAAGCTTCTCGGACTCAGCCTTCTGAGTACGTACAGCCTGATCAACAACGGATTTCTTGTTCTCTGCTTCCCTTCGCTTATCTTCCATATCGAGTGCCGCAATGTTGTCGTAGTACTTGTTTCTGTCGGTGATGTCTTGAATGTTGAGCGATACAAGCTCCATACCCATGTTCATCATTTCATCGGAAACGATTTTCTTTACGTTTTCTGCAAAGATAACTTTGTCACGAAGAACCTCCTCAGGCGTCATAGCAGCAACAATATCACGCACAGCACCGGTAAGCGTCAAACGCACATCATTCTTAATACCGTCCTGACCACGCTCTTTAAAGGAAATGATAGCCTTTTTAAGGTTATTCATGTTTTCAGTGTCAGGTCTGATCTGCGCTGTCCAGTCAATAACGATAGGAACAGAGGTTTTAGTCTTAACCTCGTCACGGTCTGCCGTAACAGTCAGCATGCAGAGGTCAAAGTACTGAGCTTTGCGGAAAATAGGAATAACGAACGAACCGCCGGATACCTTAATAATAGGTTCTTTACCTCCGGTAACAATGAGCGCCTGGTCAATCTCCGCAACTCTGTAGATAGAGCAGAGGAAAATGATAATTGCAATCAAAATTGCTAAGCCGATACCAATAGGAATAAGTAATTCCAGCATAATGAATACCTCCCAATAAATATTTAAGAAAATTCTTAGCAATATATTACAACAACATTCGACAAATGTCAATATGTTTTTTTTAGAATTTTAAAAATTTTTTGTAGAGATTATACTGGCTAATAAAAAATCATGTAAGAGGCTGATGTGTATATATGATAAAAATAATCGAGAAGATTTAAGAAAAAATGTAACTATAGTAAAATATGAAAAAAATCAAAAAATACCGTTGACAAAAGCCGAAGAATTTGATATTATAGATAAGCACTCTTCGAGAGGACAAAAACAAAGACGCTGACAGAGAGTTCAGAGAA
>CACYEJ010000233.1 GCA_902773395.1 uncultured Ruminococcus sp. | reverse complement strand
AGGACTTTGGGGGCACTTTTCAAGTTTTTTATTGTTCATTTTACCGAATCCCATTTTGAAAAGGTACTTTTGTCAGTCTAACCAAAAATAAAAGCAATCCCATAATAAAAAAATTTCGATTAAAAACAAAAACAGGCAAGAGCTTGCGAATTGCCGGTCATAGAAAGATAAATGCTAAATCTTAACGCTTTAGAGTATATTTAAGGAGTATCAAAAAATGGAAAAAGCAGTTTGCAGCTATTGCGGAAACAATACGTTTACGGAATTTACGGGAGGAGTTGCAAGCGGAGTTATGCCGCTTTCCGGAAAAACTAACCTGAAAGAACCGCTGAATTATTCTGTATGCCTTAAATGCGGCACGGTGAATAGAATATATGTTAAAAATCCGTATAAATTGGTTGTAAAATCCGGTAATAGATTTGTATAAATTAATTTTAAATAACGAATATCTTGGAGATGATTTATATGAGTAAAGTATTAGTAATCGGCTGCGGCGGAGTTGCAAGCGTGGCAATTCAAAAATGCTGCCAGA
Source organism: uncultured Ruminococcus sp. (assembly GCA_902773395.1). Next base: position 3,163 of record CACYEJ010000233.1, on the reverse strand, counting down.
ACAGCGATGTTTTTGAGGAGCTTTGCATTGCCAGCCGTACAAAGTCAAAGTGCGATGATTTGAAAAAAAAGCTTGAAGGAAAGACAGCTGCTAAAATAACCACCGAGCAGGTCAATGCCGATAACGTGGACGAGCTTGTTTCGCTTATCAAAAAAGTTCAGCCCGACCTAGTTATGAATATTGCTCTTCCGTATCAGGATTTAACGATTATGGACGCTTGCCTTGAATGTGGCGTGAATTATATGGACACCGCAAACTACGAGCCGGAGGATATCACAGACCCCGATTGGAGGGCAGTTTACGATAAGAGATGTAAGGAGGAGGGTTTCTCCGCTTACTTTGATTACTCTTGGCAGTGGGCATATAAGGAGAAATTTGAAAAAGCAGGTTTGACCGCTCTTCTCGGTTCGGGCTTTGACCCCGGCGTAACTCAGGCTTATTGTGCTTATGCTCAGAAGCATTTGTTTGATACAATTGATACTATTGATATTCTCGACTGCAACGGCGGCGATCACGGCTATCCGTTCGCAACTAACTTTAATCCGGAAATCAACCTCAGAGAAGTTTCTGCTCCCGGCTCTTACTGGGAGAACGGTCACTGGGTAGAAATTCCGGCTATGAGTATCAAGAGAGAGTACGACTTCGCTCAGGTTGGCAGGAAGGATATGTATTTGCTTCACCACGAGGAGATTGAGTCGCTTGCAAAAAATATTCCCAATGTTAAGCGTATCCGTTTCTTTATGACGTTCGGACAGAGTTATCTTACACATATGAATTGTCTTGAAAACGTGGGTATGCTCTCAACCGAACCGATTGAGTTTGAGGGTCACGAGATAGTTCCTATTCAGTTCTTGAAAGCTTTGCTCCCCGATCCGGCTGCTCTTGGACCTCGTACTGTCGGCAAGACGAATATCGGCTGTATCTTCACAGGCACAAAGGACGGCAAGCAAAAGACTGCTTATATCTATAATGTCTGCGATCATCAGGAGTGTTACAGAGAAGTAGGCTCTCAGGCTATTTCTTATACAACAGGCGTTCCGGCTATGATTGGTGCGATGATGCTTTTAACAGGCAAGTGGAATAAGCCGGGCGTTTATACCGTTGAGGAGTTTGATCCCGATCCGTACATGGAACAGCTCAACAAGTGCGGCTTGCCGTGGCAGATAGAGGACAATCCTGTATTGGTGGATTGATTGTGATGAATAATAAATTAAGAACACCTTATTTTTTGGTGGACGAAAAATGCTTGATAAAGAATCTTGAAATTCTCAAAAAAGTTCAGGACGATACCGGCTGTAAAATACTGCTTGCACAGAAAGCGTTCTCGATGTTTTACGCTTATCCTCTGATTTCGAAGTATCTCAGCGGCACAACGGCAAGCGGACTTTATGAAGCAAGATTGGGCGGCGAGAGGTTCGGAGGAGAAACGCACGTTTTTTCACCGGCTTACAGAGAGGACGAGTTTGAGGAAATTTTAAAATATGCAGACGATATAGTTTTTAATTCGTCTGCACAGGTTAAAAAATACGGCGAACGTGCGAAAAAATGCGGAAAGTCTATAGGTCTTAGGGTGAATCCGGAATGTTCCACTCAGGAGGGGCATGCTATATATGACCCATGTGCGGCAGGCTCACGGCTTGGCTGTACGCTTTCACAGCTTGACGAGAGTATTGTCCCTATGCTTGACGGCTTGCATTTTCACACGCTTTGCGAGCAGAATTCAGATGATTTGGAAACTACCGCAAAGGCGTTTGAAGAGAAATTCGGGAAGTATCTTTACAGCATGAAATGGGTAAACTTTGGCGGCGGTCATCATATCACACGTCACGATTATGACATAGACCGTCTGGAAAAAGTTATAAACCATTTTAAAGAGAAATATAATGTTCAGGTGTATCTTGAGCCGGGCGAGGCGGTCGTTCTGAACGCCGGTTTTTTAAAGACAAGCGTTATGGAGATTGTTCACAACGGAATGGATATCGCAATTCTCGACAGCTCCGCCGCTTGTCATATGCCCGATGTAATTGAGATGCCGTACCGTCCGCCGCTTCAAAATTCGGGATTGCCAAACGAGAAAAAGTATACTTACCGTCTTGGCGGCCCTACGTGTCTTGCAGGAGATGTGATAGGGGATTATTCTTTCGATAAGCCGCTTTGTGAGGGAGATATCCTAACCTTTGAGGATATGGCTTTGTACACTATGGTAAAAACGAATACATTCAACGGAATGAAGCTTCCCGATATAGTGTACAGAAATTTAAGCGGCGAGGATATTGTTGTTAAATCGTTTGGATATGAGGATTTTGTTTGCAGGCTGTCATAAAAAAATTTAAATAAATCCTTGACAACAGTTGACATTTAATGTTATAATCAGTATGCCGCATATCATGGGTAACTAAGACAGAGTGAAAAATATCTGTGCCCACAAGGTCGTTTCCGTAATGTACAACGGTGATTGATAGTTGATAGCGAGTCTTTAAGGAAAGTGCAGGTGTCTGCAAAATGTACGCAATTATTGAAACAGGCGGTAAGCAGTACAAGGTTGAGGAAGGCAATGTCATCTTCGTTGAGAAGCTTAACGCTGAAGCTGAGGAAACAGTAAACTTTAATGTAGTAGCAGTAGGTACACAGGGCGAGTTCGTTACAGGTGCGCCTTATGTAGAGAAGGCTTCCGTAACAGGTAAGGTTCTCAAAAACGGCAAGGGCAAGAAAATCACAGTTTCTACTTACAAGCCGAAGAAGGGCGAGAAGAGAAAGATGGGTCACAGACAGCCCTATACAAAGGTTGAGATCGTTACAGTAACGATGGAGTAATGACTGAGGTGGATTTCTACACTGCTAAAAACGGCGACTTGCTCGGCTTCCATGTTTATGGTCACAGCGGCTATGCTGAGGCAGGCGAGGATATTGTGTGTGCTGCAATCAGCTCGGCGGTGTATATGGTTATTAACACCATTACCGATATTATGCACATTGATGCCGATGTCGAGGTTGAGGACGGCGATGCAGTGTTCAGAATTTTATCGAAGCACGCAGCGGCTTGCAGGGATATTCTGCAAGGCTTGAAGCTGCATTTGTGCTCTCTTGAAGAGCAGTACAGTAAATTTATTATCGTAAAATATACGGAGGTGTAAGTTATGTTAAAGATCAATATTCAGCTTTT
>CACYEJ010000232.1 GCA_902773395.1 uncultured Ruminococcus sp. | reverse complement strand
CGAAAATCCGAATTGGTTTAAGGATATTTCAACTAAGTATACGTCATTCTTCAAGAATCTTTTCTCATTCTCAATCGACCCGAGCGGGTATGTTTATGAGGCGGTTACTTCAAATCGTGTTCAGGGTGCGAATGTTACTGCCTACTGGATTCCGTTTGATGAAGAAGACGAAACCTACTGGGACAAACCGAATGAAGCACATGAAATTCTATGGAACTCCGACGAGTACAGTCAGGATAATCCGCTTGTAACAGACGCAGACGGCAACTATGCTTGGGACGTTCCCGAAGGCTGGTGGAGAGTTGTGGTTGAAAAAGAAGGCTATGAAACATACTCCTCCGACTGGATGCCTGTTCCTCCTCCGCAGACAGATGTAAATATTGCATTGGTATCCAAAGAGTCACCAACGGTAACCAATGTTGATGTTAAAGGCGGCGAAATGGTAATTACATTCAGCAAGTATATTAACCCGACAACACTTTCCGGTATCGAGCTTAAAGATACAAACGGAAACAAAGTTAATTACACTTCCGAATACAATAAGAATGAAAAATCTCTCGACGGAACAGTATACACAAATCAAATTAAGCTTTTGTTTGATAAAAAGTTAAAATCAGTAGTTGTTAATGTTCCTGAAAGTGTAAAGAGTTATTCCGATGTGTCTGTAAAAGCTTACAATGAGAAGTTTGATATTCCGGAAGAAGATACAGATACAGAAACAGACATTGATACGGATACCGACACAGAAACTGATACTGATACAGACACTGATACAGAAACAGACGTTGATACCGACACAGACACTGATACAGAAACAGACTCTGACACCGACACAGGATCGACTGAACCTGAGAAGACATACATTTTCGGTGACGTTGACGGGGACAGCGTAGTTACATCGGCTGACAGCTTGTTGATTCTTCGTGCAAGTGTTAAGCTGGAGAATTTCACAGATGTTCAGAATATAGTTGCCGATGTAAATAAGGATGGTAATATTGACAGTTCCGACGCATTGATCGCTCTGAGATATTCGGTAAAACTTATTGATAATGAATTTATCGGAAAGTCTGTTTCGATTAAATAAGATATGTTAATCAAATAAATATGCAAAAGGAAGAATATTGGAATTCTGATATTCTTCCTTTTTTTGTTGTGCAATCGAGCAGGAGGCCTTTAATTATATGTGAGTATGTGTTTATATTCATAAGTTATAATGTATAAATAATTGTGTATATGTTATTGTGTATAAGTTATAATGTATAAATAATTGTGTATATGTTATTGTGCATAAGAAACACACAATTATAGCAATCCAAATAGATAGACGGACAAAAGGAAACGATGCCGGGGAGTGCAGGGCAAGGCGGAGGACGCCGGCATACTGACGTATGTCAAGGACGACAACACAGCCCTGTGCTTCCCGGAGCGTTGACTTGTCTGGATATTTGTTTGGTTTGCTATAAGATTCAAATAAGCTATAAAAAATTATAATGCAGCGTAAAATTCAGTTTACAGAAAACGACAATCATCGATTTATAATTAAAACCAAGCTAATAAGCCACAAGAAATTAATGAAAAAAAGAAAGAGGTAAATCAAAATGGAAAACAACGTAAACAACATTTACAACGGCACACAGCAGGACAACAGCACAGCAATCCGCATACACGGTATTATCGCAGAGATATTTACTGTAGTCACGGTTGTAGTAACACTCGTACTTGCCTTTTGTGTTATGAAAGCAGGCGAAGCGAACAATTTTTTCGAGGCATTAATCAGCGGTGCGTTTGCAGGCTTCTTAATCGGCGGTATGATTCCCGGCTATACTCACATCAAAGCAGTGTACAACAAGATTAAGAAGCTGCTGTATATCTTCCCGGTAGGCTGGGCAATTTTTATGATTCTTCTCCTTGCTGTTCCCTGCTTTGGCGGTTGGATTTTTATGCTCTATGACCTTGTAAAATTCAACAGAATGAAAAAAGCGAACAACTAATATCGATTCACGTTTAAGAAGCGGATAAAGATTTGAGTTGATTTTTATAATCAAAAATTTACGGCTGTGCGAGGTTTGATGAAATTTCGCATAGCCGTAAAAATTTTGAAAGAGTTAAGAGTGGAGAGTGGAGTGGCGGTGTCAAACCTGCGGTTTGAATTAAAATAAAACTATATATAAGGCGATTAATTATAAGTCGGGTTCAGGGTCGTCAGACCCTGATAGGTGAAGGGCGAAGCCCCATATGCACTAACCTTAAACAGAAGACTAGTTTTTCTCTGTTTAGGGGACGCTCTCGACAGAGCGTCCCCTCTTCAAAAACAGTCGTTTAGACTGTTTTTGAATTCACCCCTTGCAGAGGTT
>CACYEJ010000231.1 GCA_902773395.1 uncultured Ruminococcus sp. | reverse complement strand
TTTGTTTCGTCAGCGACTGGGCTCTGCCCAGACCCGCAAACTTTTGAAAAAGTTTGATCAAAACTTTTATATGCTAGATCTTTTAGACTTTGAGTATAATCTTAATCAAAATCATCAAGCTTGACATAAACGGCGTCTTTTTTATTAAAAGTGACCTCGTTTTCTCCGCTGTGATCCTCTATAGTAATTTCAGATTTATCGTAAGCCTTCAGCTTGCCGCAAAACTCCTTGCCTATTCCCTCAATAGGGCGAATCATTTTTATCATTACATCAGCTCCAATATACGCAAGGAAATGCTCGTCCTTTACAAGTTCTCTCTCTATGCCGGGTGAGCAGACCTCCAGACAGTATTCTCCGTCAATTGGATCAAGCTCGTCAAGAGGAGCGTCTACCGCACGGCTGACCTTCTCACAATCGTCAATCGTCACGCCGTTTTCGCTGTCGATAAATATCCTCAGATACCACTGAGCACCCTCTTTCACATAACGAACGTCCCACAGCTCCAAGCCGAAGCCGTTCACAATCGGTTCCACAAGCTTTGTAACAGCTTCAACTGTATTGCCGCCTTTTTTCTTTGCCAATACAATTCCTCCTTTATTAATTTATTCCGTGCAAATCAGCGGACAACAGCCGCCAAATACAAAGGAGCGGGCTTATCGAAAACCCACTCCTTACTTTACAATAATCTACTATAATATTATAACACATTCTCCGCAAAATATCAAGCATTATTTTTGTACAACTTTTGACTATTCAAAAAAGCAGAATTGCTAAACATTAACTAAACATAGCCGAGAAAATTAGTACACAAACACCGGCATACCGTCATACACCAGATTAAAAAGATACCCTGCCTGATCAAGCGGCATATTAACACAGCCGTGCGAGCCGTTCGAAAGATAGAGCTGACCGCCAAAATACGGTTGCCATGTAGCGTCGTGGAATCCTACGTCATCTGCGAAAACCATCCAATATGCAACCGGAGTAGCATATCCCGGACCTCTGAGAATTGCATTCGCCTGATGATAGCGAATTCTGAAAGCACCCACCGGAGTATCGTTTCCAAGATTAGGGTTGCCCGTTACGACATCTGTGTCGAGAACAATCTCGCCGTCCTGATACATCCACATATGTTGTTCGGCAATGCTCACCTCCACATACGTTGTGCCGTAGTAATCGCCGCCGTTTGCATCGTAGCCAACAGCAGTTCTCAGCCACCACTCAACGCTTTGTTCTGTGCCCTCGGTCAAATCCACGGTAACGGATTTCTTTGCAAGCACCAGCTTTTTGAGTTTCTTAACAGCTTCGTCCTGATCCATAAGCCAGCCGTAGTCACCTGTTGTAATATCAATCACATCGCCCGTATGAGTAGTAAACGCTTTTGGCTTTCCCACTGTGTCATACTCCTCAGCAAGAGTCTTTACAAAAGCTTTAACCTTCTTATCAATAGTTTTAAGCTCATACGCACCGTCATCGTTCTTTTCAGCCTTCACCCAGCCTGCGATAGTATCAATGCCAATTTCCTCGTCCTTCATGCCGAATTTAAGGGTAATAACCATATCGACTATTTCGTCACAAGCGGCTTTCTTTGCAATCAAATCCTCATCGTCGGATTTCACCTTTGGCATATCGTAAATGCCCTCTGCTTCGAGATTAATCGAATGCTTCTGCGTTTCGACAGCGTATTTGATTTTCTCCTCCAAATCGTCACGGTGAGCCACATTTCCAACGCTTTCCGGAACAATTTTAAACTCGCCGTTCATAAGCACCAGCTCGGCGTCCTTAGCCTCAATGGGGTACTGCGGCTTAACGCATTGAAGCTTATCTATAACCTTTCCGAGCAAAGACTCGTCATATTCATAAGTAAGCACGCCCTCATCAAGGGTATAGCTTTTATCTTTAAACAAATTCGCAAGCCACAAAAAGCCCGACTCAGAATCCAGAATATGATTGAAGTCATCCGACACCGAAGTTTTAAGCTCTATATCGGAGCTGTTGATTGTTTCCTGATGATGATCCTGCTCATACAGAGTAAGCGAATACATCTCGCTGGAAGAAACAAGCATCTCCTTTGCCCCGTCAATGCTAAGCAATGAAACGTCTGTATTATTCAAGGTAGTGCCGGGTAAGAAGTGAGTTGAAAAATAAACGCCTGCCACGCTGTACATTCCCACAAGCACAATCAGAGCCACTGCAAAGGCAATTAATCCGGCATAGGATTTTTTCTTATTACGCTTTGCTTTTCTTTTTTTCTTTTTCATAGCTATACACAAATCCTCCGTTTTCTTTATCTCTAAATGCAATCTTATAAAAACTTGCAAAATAATTCTAAAATTCGCCGTATATAATTATAACATAAAAAAACAATTATTTCAATCGTAATTAAAACTATTTTGTAAATTTTTTGACAACATTTTTTGGCTAAATTTTAAAATACGACAAAAAGAGAGAGTATACTCAAAACAAGTATACTCTCTTAAAAAGTGACCCGGACGAGAATCGAACTCGTGTTACCGCCGTGAAAGGGCGGTGTCTTGACCGCTTGACCACCGGGCC
>CACYEJ010000230.1 GCA_902773395.1 uncultured Ruminococcus sp. | reverse complement strand
TTCTTATACTTGTAAAGTGCGTTTTTAGCCCAATCACTGTTGATTAGCAGAAAGCTTCTGCTTGATTGGTCAATGTCGTATACGTTTGCAATCTCAACGCTCTTCTCGTAAATTTCAATTCTTGTTGTCTGAACAAGAGGCTCGCTGTCCTCTCCAACAAAGAATGTAAATCCGATTGTGTCCTCTGCCACACTGTACTTTGAAAAATAACCGCCTGTCACAGTTTCGCCTGTTCTCTGAGCAACAACAGCGTTTACGGCAATCTTCGCAATCTCAATTACCCTGTCATCAAGACCCGATTCGAAAATATGAATTTTCTCCTTTAGCTCGTTGTATGAGCCGACAATTCTTCTGGTAACATCGCCCAGCTCACCGTATTCAGCTTCCAACGCTTCATCGGTAATTCTCTCACGTTCAATCTCAGGAATAAAGTAAACCATAAAACGATTCTTCATGTCGTTGTAAAGCATTGGATATCTGAGCGTAGCCTCGTAGCCGCAGTTTGCACAGCGAAAGCTAAACAGCTTGCCTTCAAGCAGACTTTCTCTGAATTGCGGATCTGTAGTTGCGTTTACAGTTTTAAATATCTTAACTTCGTTATCGTGATTGCATGTTGGACACGATACCTTTTTCATCTCTGTACTTGACATAGTGAATCACTCCCCCATAGTAATTATAAATAATCTCAAAACAAATTATCTCGGCTGTAGGGCTGCAAAGCAGATAAAAGCTTTTTTTGCCTGTTATTAGATAAAACAGGTATCAGTCTATGTTGTGGACTGCCACATTTATTATAACACAATAAGTCGAATTTTGCAGCGGTAAATTCTTTTCTTTAAAATAGGTTGAAAATGTTTCTAAAACAGAAATATTCTATTTGTACAGCCGAATGTTTTTAGTGCATTACGTTAATGCTTACCAAGAAATAAAAATAAAACGCTAATCATATTCTACCATAATTCGCGCATTTCTTCAATACTCTTTACAAAATATTTTTTTGACGACAAAAGAAGACGGCTCGTTATTCATGATTTATAATAAATTTGAAAATCTAAAAATTAAATAATTATTAATTTCCGCAAATTGCTTGCGTTTTACGAGAAAATATTGTATAATCATTACAAGTAGTAAGATTCGCTTAAAAATTTTTGAGGATATTTATTTGTATCAGTAAAAATATCTTCGCATAAAAAAGGAGCTATTGATATGAGCATTTACAACGAAATAAAAAAAGCCGTGGCAACAACTGTTGATGTAATTGTTGACAAAACAACTACTCAGGCTCAGAAAAGCCGGCTTGTTACTGTTATGAGAAATGAGGAGAAAATTGCTAATCAGATATATATTGATCTTGGAAAGTATCTGTATAGTAACCTCCGTGAGGGTATGCCTGAGGAGATTGAGCAGCTTTGTGCTAATCTTGATGAGTCTAAGGAGCGTATGAGCCGTGCTCAGCAGATTTACCGTGACGTAATCAAGCAGGAGCTTGTGAACCGTGAAATCAACAAGACAGAGGCTAAGGAGAATTTTCAGAAAATAAAAGAGCCTATCGTTACAAAGGCAAAGGATACCGTAGTAAAGGTTAAGGATACTGCTGTTGATAAGGCTGTCAAGGTTAAGAGCAGCGCAATGGACACCGCTGTTAAGGTAAAGGACACGGCTTCTGAAAAAGCAGAGGAAATTAAACATAAAGCTAACAAGGAGGTTTCCGAGGAAATCATTGAGGCTGTTGAGGAAACAGAGATAATTACGCCAAACAGTCATGATGATGTTCCTTTTAATAAAGAGGAAATTGTTGAGCCGATTGCTTCTGATGAATTGGAAAAAGAGTCCGCAGAGGTTCTCACTGTTGGTCAGGGCATCAATGATAATGTAGAGGTTATAGAGAACGCTATTTTCTCTGATTCATCTTTGGGTGAGGACAGCGTGGCAGAGGTTGAAGAGCCGAGAGAAATTTTCAGCAACTCCGTACCGGAAACAGCGGCTGCACCTGAGGCTGAGGACGAAGAGGAAAGCTTTGTTCCCAAAACCGAAACAGTAGAACAGGATTTTCAGAGAAATGTACCGGTTGACATTATCACCGAAAATGATTTTGAAGAAGACGAGCCGGAGGTAAAGCCTTTGGAGAAAAACACTCCGTTTACAAAGGCGATGAAGCTTAAAAATATTATCACAAAAAAGAGTACAGATGAAAACTGATTTTAGGAGGACATTTTTATGCCTTTCATTGACTGTAAAGTAAACATAGATGTAACCAAGCAGCAGGAGTTGGAGCTTAAAGACGAGTTCGGCAAGGCAATTGCGCTGATTCCCGGCAAGAGTGAAAATTGGCTCATGGTAAATATACAGCCAAAATGCTCATTGTATTTTAGGGGCAGCAACGAGAAGCCTACTGCAATGATTGCTGTTACGATTTACGGTAAGGCAAACCCGAATGCTTATGACGCGCTTACAGCAAGATTTCAAACTATTCTCAGTACGGTGCTTAATATTGAGGAGATGTATGTAAGCTACAGCGAAACGAGCAATTTTGGGTATAACGGAAGTAATTTCTAGTTGTTTATGATATCACTGTGGATTAGCGGAATGGAGCTTAGGTTCTGTTCCGCTTTTCCATGTATAATGGTAATATGATACATAATTTGTCATAATGTTACTACGTAATTAATTTGATGTAAGCTGAAAAACATCACGAACTTATGTTTGCTTTTTTGGAGTAAGTGTGTTATACTAATAAAAAAAATCAAATAAAAAAATTATCCGCCCACGCAAGTTATAAAGGGAAACAAAAGCAAGCCCTTTCTGTAATAAAAGTAATCAGGAGACCGAGAGTATACTAAACCAGCGTGGGCACTACGAAGAAGTCAGATAGAAGAACCATAGGGGGAGATTCTAAAGAGGGGGCAAAAAACTAAACTATCCGGACTACTTTTTTTGCCCCCTCTTTAGCACGCTTTTGCGGACGATCGGCGTGATCCAAAAGTAAATCGCCTGCCCGGCGACAGAGGGCGAAGAGGATTAAAAAATAAAATTAAAGTTTGGTGAAGAAGAATAAAAGTTTCCTCTACGATAACTCAACGAGAGAACTAACGGAAAAATAGAAACCAAATTAAGAAAACCAAATTCCCCTCCACAATAACCCAACAAGCAAACCAAAAGAAAGATAGAAACCGAGGTGAGGCACATGAAACCATTAAAGAAAAGTCAGCAGAAGGTTTATGATTACCTGTTGTCACGAAAAGATGACGGAATACCCCCGACTATCAGAGAAATATGTGAAGCAACAGGCTTTAAATCTACTTCAACTGTATATTCCCACCTCAATACACTCGAAAAGCTGGGACTGATTACTCGGCGTTCGGATAGTGCCAGAGGTATTTCTGTGAATAATATGGACGGTACTCCGGGGAGCGTTGCAGTGCCTATTATCGGTACAGTTACTGCCGGTAAGCCGATTTTTGCTTTTGAAGAAAATCTGGGTTATGTTACTGTGGACGAGAACGTTAAGCGTGGCAGAGAGCTTTTTGCTTTGCGTGTGAAGGGCGACAGTATGATAAACGCAGGTATTCTGGAGGGTGACGTGGTTGTGTTTGTCAGACAGTCCGTTGCTGAAAATGGTGAGATTGTTGTGGCGCTCATCGAGGACGAGGCAACTGTAAAGAGATTTTTTAAGGAGAACGGCTATATTCGTTTACAGCCGGAAAATCCATTGTACGAACCAATTGTTGTAAATGAGGTTAAGCTTCTCGGAAAGGTTGTAATGCTTGTACGAGATTTTGAATAATATCGTGAAATGAGTTGGTTAATTTGCCTAATAATATTGAGATAGAAAGAAAATATTTAATCGAGATACCTAATATTGATATTCTCAGAGTACAGCCTAATTATTATGCTTCGGCAATTGAGCAGATGTATCTTGCATCAGAGGACGGTGACATGTACAAAGGCGATAGAATCAGGAAAAGATGTTATCAAAATGTAACAAAATATTATAAAACTCATAAGGAATATATTACAGGAATTACTCGAATTGAGATTGAGAATGAAATTTCAGCCGAGGAGTACGAGCAGTTGTCCAATAGAAAACTGCCAAGCAGCCGTGTGATAAAAAAGGTACGTCATTGCTTTGATTTTGAGAATCAGCTGATTGAGATTGATATCTATGAGTTTTGGAATGATAAGGCAACTTTGGAGGTTGAGCTTGAAAGCGAAGAGCAAAGGGTAACTCTGCCGGAGTTCATCAAGGTTATTGCGGACGTAACCAGCGATAAATCGTACAGTAATTATGCACTGTCAATGTTGTAAAAATTATAATAGTAAACTTGTTCCTCTTTTAAATAATTGGGGCAGTGCGGAGAATAGTAATTTATTATTTTTAATTTGTTCATTATGTGTTACAATTTATGTATTATAATGCTATTTAAAATGGGAGGGTTGTATTCCCTTTATTTTATAATCACTGCAAAAGGTGTTTATATGCAGAAAGTCTGCTAAAATTAAACGGAGGTTATCACATTATGAGTGCAGGTAAAATATTAGTGGTTGATGATGATATTAATATTTGCGAATTGTTAAGATTGTATATTGAAAAAGAAGATTTTCAGGTGGTTATTGCCAATGACGGAAACGAGGCGTTAAGACTCTTCGAGCAGGAGCACCCCGATTTTGTAATGCTTGATATTATGCTTCCGGGGCTTGACGGCTGGGGAGTGTGCAGAGAAATCCGCAGGCAGTCGCAGTGCCCGATTATTATGCTTACTGCTAAGGGCGAAGTGTTTGATAAGGTGCTTGGTCTGGAGCTGGGGGCTGATGACTACGTTGTAAAGCCCTTTGAGGCAAAGGAGGTTATCGCCCGCATACGTGCCGTGCTAAGGCGTACCGGTCAGCCTGAAAGTACTCATATCAAGGAGGTAAAGTGGGATAAGCTTTCTATTAACCTTACCAACTACGAGCTAAGAGTCAACGGCGTTCAGGTGGATACTCCGCCAAAGGAAATGGAGCTTATCTACCATTTGGCAAGCAACCCCAATCGTGTGTTTACAAGAGATCAGCTTCTTGACGAAGTGTGGGGCTTCGATTACTACGGCGACTCCCGAACAGTCGATGTTCATATTAAGCGTTTGAGAGAAAAGCTTGAGGGTGTGTCGGACAAGTGGATTTTGAAAACTGTCTGGGGCGTTGGTTATAAGTTTGAGGTTAAAGAGTAAGCTATGAAAAATCGACAGACTATTTTTAAAAAATATCTGTTTATCAGTATGATTGTAATTCTGATTGGCTTTACTATTCTCGGCGTGATGATAGTTTTCTTTATAATGCAGTATTGGCAGACAGACCGCTGGGACGGACTGAAAAGCAATGCTACTACTATATCTATTGCCATTACCGAAAATGCCGACTACAGCACCGGCGAGCTTACTTTCCCCGATAAATCAGGCGAGATTATCGAGGTGGCTATGGGAACGCTCTCCAGCGGACTTAACTCCGATATCGTTGTTACTAACAAGAAAGGCGAGATTGTCACCTGTTCGGAAAATGCCGTTGGTATAAAGCCCGATACGGTTATTGACAAATCCTTTGTTGATAGGGCAATGTCCGACAGCGTTTCGGAGATTTCTACTTTCGGAGGTCTTTATGACGAAAAATACTATATAGTCGGTGTGCCTGTGAGAATGCTTGAAGATGAAGAGCTTGTGCCGATTGGCGCTGTGTTTATAATCAGTTCGGCTTCTCATTATTCAGAATATATTACTACTATAATAAAAATATTTTGTTCTGCCGGTATAGTTACATTTGCACTAATATTCTGCTTTGTGGGAATTTTTTCGTATCAGCTCACAAAGCCGTTACAGCAAATGGCAAAGGCGGCAAAGGCTTTCGGCAACGGAGATTTTTCAATAAGAGTAAATGTTAAGAGTAATGACGAGGTGGGCGAGCTTGCGCGTTCGTTCAATTCAATGGCGGATAAGCTGGCGGCTTCCGAGGGTATGCGAAGAGCTTTTGTGGCGAATGTGTCGCATGAGCTGAAAACACCAATGACGACAATTGCAGGCTTTATTGACGGAATTCTTGACGGAACAATCCCTCAGGAGCGAGAGAAGTATTACCTAAATATTGTTACAGTCGAGGTTAAGCGTTTGTCAAGACTTGTCACTTCAATGCTTGCGCTTTCGAGAATTGACAGCGGTGAGCTGAAAATGTCTACTGCAAGCTTTGACATTTCGGCTACAGTGCTTAATACATTCCTCACCTTTGAGCAGAAAATTGAGGAGAGGAAAATTAATGTAAATGGGTTAGAGGACAACCAGCCGCTGTTTATCGAGGGTGATCCTGATATGATACATCAGGTTGTGTATAATCTTGTGGAGAATGCGACAAAGTTTACTAATGTAGGCGGAGATATTACCGTAGCAGTGGAGGATAAGGGCGCTGATGCTTGGGTAACAATTACCAATACGGGAGCAGGTATCCCGCCTGAGCAGATTGGTTTTATATTTGACAGATTTTATAAAACCGATAAATCGAGAAGTCACGATAAAAACGGTATGGGATTAGGGTTATATTTGGTAAAGACGATTATTCAGCTTCATAATGGTGAGATAACAGCCGATAGTGTGGAGGGTGAGTATACACGTTTTAAGTTTAGGTTACCTAAGAAAAAGGAAGTTACAAAGAAACGTTCGAGGGAATAGAGAAATTAATATATACTCAAAATCTATACTCAAAGTCAAAAAGATTTACCATTTAAAGTTTCGCTCAAGCCTTTACAAAGGCTTGCAGTTTCCAAAGGCAGAGCCTTTGG
>CACYEJ010000229.1 GCA_902773395.1 uncultured Ruminococcus sp. | reverse complement strand
TGTGCCAGTAATCGTTAAGGAACTTAACTCTGCTTTCGAGCCATTCGTGAAGATAATCGGCTGCTTCCTCTTCGTTTTTGCATGAAACCGCTCTTTTTGTAAGTTCATGAGCAAAATTTGTTCCTTTGCCAAGGTTATTCCATTTTTTATAGTTGTTTTCAAAGGCAGTTTTATACTCGACCTTATCATTTTCAATAAGCTTCAGACCACGGTCAAATACACCGTCATCGTAAGCTGCAGTCCACTTTTCTCTTATTATGTCAAGGTACCATGACTGTTTCATAAGAACGGCAAGCCATGGATTGATTGTTTCAAATCCCCATTCAAAAACGCTTGGATCAACTTTAGCCGGTGAATTAACATCAGGAACTATGCTTGCCGCATAGAAACCTGTTCCGTCAGCACAGCGATCCTTATTACCCATTGCTGAGTCAAAATCCCACGGTGCTTCAAAGCGGAGTTTCTTATCTCCTTCTGCGCTGAAGTCAGCATCCATATAGAAACTTGCAAAGTATATATCAGCATCACATGTAAGTTCACTTATTATATACATATCTGCAAGTGAATCTACATCTACAACTCTTCTAACCGCTTCTTCCGGAGTGATAGAAGCATCCTCAGTTATCTTTGAAAAATCATCATTGAAAACAAATGCCTTGTTATTGTACGAAGCCTCATACATTATCCTGTAAGTGTTATTTACAAAGTTTTTGATAAACGCTTTCTGTTCCTTTGTATTGATCTTACTTTTAATTACTATGCCGGTTTCACCCTTATAGTCATTATCGTCTTTCGGCTGACATTGTATTTTCTTTCCCTTCTCGTCACCGTTAAAAGATTCAAGAGGTGCATTGTCTGCGTAGTCCGGGACAAAAGTCTGCATATCATCTTCAGCATAGTAAGCTCCGTCGAATTCAAGTAAATAGCCGATATCTGTTCCGGTATAGTCTTTTGGCGCATCAAAGATATTTACACGGTTTTCATTTATCTGCTGCTGTTCAGCAAGAAGATAAACACCGAAATATTCACCGTTAATGTCAACTTCAACAAGTTCAGCGTCGGATGCATAAAGTCCGTCCTTTTCAAGGATCTCACGTGAAATACTGAGTGCTGTTTTGTTTCTGAGCATAGATGCGTCCTTGTACTCGGCAAGAAGAACCCAGTTTCTCATAGCATTGTCGTCATTGAGTCCCTTCATTGACTGCTTTTCATTGAACTTGATCCTCAAAGGCTTTTTATCATAGGTCGTAGTCCAGTTACCACGAACCTTAACGTCCGCCGGAGCACCGTCAATAATTACTGAACCGTCAGGATCACGCAGAGTAACAGTGCAGGCTTCATAATACGGTTCAGCCTGAATCTTATAATCTGGTGTATATGATGCTATCATTTCAGAAACAAATCCGGCAACAGGAACTGTTGCAAAATCAATAGCTTTCGGATCGTTGCTTACCGTCTGAATTGACACACGCTGCATACATAAGTTACTGTAATCAAGTTCAGCTTTCGATTCTTCGGATTTTTCTGTCTGGCTCTGTGTGGCTGAGTTCTGATTCTGTGAAGCTGAATCGCCGCTACCATTGTTCCCTCCTGCAGTTGCAGTGCATGATGTCAGCATAAGTACAGCACAAACAGCCGCAATGATCTTTGAGTACTTCATAGTGTGGTTCTCCTTAAATGCTTGTTTTAAGTAATACTGATAAACCGGATTTTCAGAAAATACAGAGAGGCGAAAACGATTATCTTCTCTGATTAATGAATCAAACAGTATTTCCTTAAGTGAGTTTTCAAATATTATGTTCTCAGTATATCACACTTATGAAAACACCTCAATATTATTTCTGATTTTTTAACTTTTGTGTAAACATTTTTGAACAATACGTGCATACACCAATGTTTAATTCATATATCCTGCTGTGCAGTATCTGCGTAAAGTATCACAGTACTGCTTTATCATGTTTCCTCACGTCATAATGACAAATGTCATCATTTTTCAGTTTGGTTCGAAAAATGCCGGAATTCTATTGACTTGAATGTTCCATGATGGTATAATTCTATTTATCATTTATGAATAGGAGTATTTTGCAATGAAAAAACTAACAACAGCTATCTTATCATTATGCCTTGCTTCAGCAGCTGTGACATCTTCTTT
>CACYEJ010000228.1 GCA_902773395.1 uncultured Ruminococcus sp. | reverse complement strand
TACCTCTCGGTATCACTAGTTTTCAAGACTAGCTCCTTAAACCACTCGGACACCTCTCCATGCGACTTCTATATTATATCATACGTTTTTTGGTTTGTCAACACTTTTTTTAAAATTTTTCAAACAAGGGAGTATCGGTTCGGTATAATAAAACAGCAAGCGGTAAATTCAATTTGAATCTGCCGCCTGCATGTCATGTCAAATCACATTAAAAAGCTGCCTCATATAAGCATTGCCGTTTGATTTTAATTCATCAAGCTGCAAACAAGATCGGCATACTCCGAGGGATTCTCAACGGGCAATCCTGCAATGATAACTGCCTGAGTGTATAGGAGCTTCGCATACTTCGCAGCCTTGTCCGGATCAGCTGTTACATTCGCAATGAGTGCGTTTACAGCCGGGTGAGATGCGTTGATTTCAAGAACTCTCTCCGCTCTTACCATAGCCTCGGGCTGTGCAAGTGCCATGTACTTCTCCATTTCAAATGAAACTCCGCCTTTAGCCGTCAGGCAAACAGGGTGGCTCTTAAGCTTCTTTGAGAATACAACCTCGTTCACCTTGTCACCGAGTGTGTCTTTGATGAATTTGAGCGTATCGTCATCGTTTTTGTTTTCGTCCTTGCTGCCGTCCTCTTCGTCAACGTCCTCGTTTACAATATTCTTGAAGTTCTTGCCGTCGTAATCGCCCATGCTCTGGAATGCGAATTCGTCAATCTCTTCCGCACAGTAGAGAATCTCTCTGCCTTTGTCACGGAAATATTCCGTCTGAGGAAGTCTGTCAATGCTGTCGATGCTCTCGCCTGTCGCAAAGTAGATGTCCTTCTGATCTTCGCCCATTCTTTCGGCATACTCTTTAAGAGTTACAAGCTTCTTCTCGGTTGAGGAGTAGAAGAGTACCAAATCTTTAACGCTGTCCTTGTGAGCACCGTAGTCTGCCACAAGACCGTATTTGAGATTTCTGCCGAAGTTTGCATAGAACTTCTCGTAGCCCTCACGGTCGTTTTTAAGCCACGAAGCAAGCTCGTTCTTAATCTTTTTCTCCAGAGTGGAAGCAATGTTTTTAAGTTGTCTGTCGTGCTGGAGCATCTCTCTTGAAATGTTGAGTGATAAATCCTGTGAATCTACAACACCTTTTACAAATGAAAAATGTTCGGGGAGCAGGTCGGAGCACTTGTCCATGATGAGAACACCGCTGCTGTAAAGCTGCAAGCCCTTCTTGTACTCCTTTGTGTGGTAGTCAAACGGAACTCTTGACGGAATGAACAGAAGCGACTTGAATGTTACAACACCCTCAACCGAGTTCGCAAAAACTCTTGACGGATTTTCCCAATCAAAGAATTTCTGCTTGTAGAATTCGTTGTATTCGTCCTCCGTAACGTCCTTTTTGTTTCTCTGCCAAATCGGAATCATGCTGTTGAGAACCTCGTCCTCCGTAACCTCGTCGTACTCGGGGTTCTCGAGGTCGCTGTCTTCACGGAGCTTTCTGTGTTCCATTTCCATTATGATAGGATAGCGTATGTAATCGGAGTACTTGGAAACAAGAGCGGAAATCTTGTACTTTTCAAGAAACTCCGAGTAGTTCTCGTTCTCTGTATCCTCTTTGACCTTAAGGATAATCTTTGTGCCCACATCGTCCTTTTCAATCTCCGTAATCTCATAGCCGTCCGCACCCGTGCTGTTCCATTGGTAAGCCTGCTCGCAGTTGTACTTCTTGGTCTGTACGGTAATTTCGTCCGCTACCATGAATGCTGAGTAAAAACCAACGCCGAACTGACCGATAATATCAACGTCGTCGTTTTTCTCGTTCTCCTGCTTGAATTTGAAAGAACCGCTGTTTGCGATAGTACCGAGGTTGTTGTCCAAGTCGTCCTTATCCATGCCTATGCCGTTGTCGGTGATAGTGATAATTCTGTTCGGCTTGTCAATCTCGATGTTAATTTTAAAATCGTCCTTGTTAAGTCCAACATTCTGGTCGGTGAGGGAGATGTAGTAGAGCTTGTCGATAGCGTCGCTTGCGTTGGAGATAATCTCTCTGAGGAAAATCTCCTTATGTGTGTAAATAGAGTTAATCATCAGGTCGAGAAGTCTTTTGGATTCCGACTTGAATTCTGTCTTTGCCATATATAATACCTCGCTTTTTTCAATTAAATTCCGAAAATAACCTGTACCGCAGCATGAATTACGGGTAAGTAAACAAAATTCGGTCTTTCGGATTAGCACTCTCGTTCTTTGAGTGCTAAAATAGTTATAT
>CACYEJ010000227.1 GCA_902773395.1 uncultured Ruminococcus sp. | reverse complement strand
TCCTCGCAAATCCTTTGTCTACTTTCAATCGACAATCAGTATCATTTTTCTGAATGTGGAAGGTGACTTTTTGAGCAGAGAAAAAAACAACGAGATATCAATGAATTCGGTCTATCTGGAGACGTTCCGAAAGCGGAAGAACGAGCTGCTTGCTTCGGAAATCAACCTTGATGAGGCCGGTATTTCTCCCGGCCCCAATATGTCCGGAAATTCCGTTTATCTTGAAACATTCAGGCGAAGAAAGAATAAACTGCTGGCGTCAGAGCTTAATATCAGCGAAGACGCCGCGGATTATTCCGCCAGAAGCGAAACCAACGGTTATCCGTCAGCTCAGGTGAAATCCGCCGCCGAATCAATGACAGCCGATATGGCTTCAGGCAGATCGGATCGCGGTCGATTTCGCAGCGCCGGTCGTTTTCAGACGGGCACGCATCCCCCTCTTCCGGAAAACGAAGCGGTCCTGTCTGAGCCTTTTGCCAGCGTAAAGGAATCCGCGCAAAACGTCCCTGACGGAATGAGGAATTCCCGCAGCGCGGCGGAATTTGCCGGCAAAGCGGCTGCGCGGGAGAAGAATGCAGCGGCGTCGAATCAAGTGTCTTCTTCGGCCAGAACGACCTCGGGAAGCGAGGGCGTATCCCACCGCGCAAAGAAACAAAAGAAAAACGCCAAGACGGTCATTGTTCTGGGCGTACTGACGGTATTGATCTGTGGATTTATCGTGATTGCCAAGAACAAAAAAGGCGCGGAGATAATTGAAGAACCGGGTGTGCCGTCCTATTCCTCGACGAAGCCTACAGACGAAAGCGCCGGGAGTACCCAAAGCACGGAAAGTACGGAAAGCACGGAAAGTACGGAAAGTACGGAAAGCACGGAAAGTACGGAAAGTACGGAAAGCACGGTCGGTGAAGACGCCTCGACAACGACTGAACCGGAGGCAACCTCGCGTTTGTCAGAGGAAATTACTACCGCTAAGTCAAAAACGAGCAAGTCGGAAACCACCACTACCACGGCTTCGACAGAGCTTAAGGGTTTGCGACCGGGCACGGAAGGCGACGACGTTCTGAGAATGCAGAAGCGTCTTGCCGAACTCGGCTATATGACCGAGGAAAGCTGTACAGGCTTTTACGGTGAATACACCAAAAAACGTTTGAAGATATTTCAGAGAAATGCCGGTCTCAAGGAATCAGGAGTAGCGAATGTTGCCACATTAAAGCGCCTGTATGCGGACGACGCTCCGAAAAACTGACGACTGTCATTTCATTCAGAATCGTAAAGAGTAATGGGCGAAAACCCTCCACTCAATTTTATGGAAACTTATATTCGGGGGGTTTATCAAATTGAAAAAGATGGGGGAAGCCGCGGCAAAGGCTTCAGTGAGAAAAAAAATAATAAAGCACTGGCATACGGTTCTGGTTTTGCTGATACTGTATGACATGGCCGCCATTCATTTGGCGTATTTTCTGGCTTTGTGGGGACGGTTTGATTTTGTTTTTTCAAAGATTCCCGATTATTATCTGACGCCGTTCAAGCTGTCGGTAACGGTTTATTCGCTGGTGGGCGTGTTTGTCCTCTGGAGCTTCAAGCTGTACAAGATTATTTGGCGGTTTGCAAGCTATAACGAACTGGTGAGGACATTCGAGGCGTCTTTTCTGCTGTCATGCCTGTACTCTGTCGGTATTACTGTTGTTTTGCAGAGAATGCCGTTGACGTATTACTTTTTCGGTGCGCTGATCCAGTTTATTCTTCTGGTTGGCGCGCGTTTTTCCTACCGCTTCTTTCTGCTGCTGAAGGCAAAGCATCAGTCGGGCAACCCGGCGGGCGGTCGCGTCATGCTCATCGGCGGCGGCGCGGCAGGGCAGATGATACTCAGGGACATCAATACATCCAACGAGACGGATGACCAGGTCGTCTGTATTATCGATGACAATCCCAACAAGTGGGCAAGATATATTGACGGCGTTTTGGTGGTAGGAGGTCGTGACGATATTCTGGCCAATGTGGAAAAGTACCGGGTCAACAAGATTTATCTCGCGATTCCCAGCGCCTCGGTTCAGAATAAACGCGATATTCTCAATATTTGCAATGAAACGGATTGTCAACTCAAACAACTGCCCGGCATGTATCAGTTTGTTCTCGGACAGGTTTCCGTCAGCGCTTTGAAAAACATATCCATCGAGGATCTGCTTGGCAGAGAACAGATCAAAACCGATCTGCGGGAAGTTTATGAATTCCTGCATGGCAAAACGGTTCTTGTCACGGGCGGAGGCGGTTCCATAGGCAGTGAGCTGTGCCGGCAGATCGCGGGACATTCTCCAAAAATGCTGATTATTTTTGACGTTTATGAAAACAACGCCTATGAAATCCAGCTTGAGCTGAAGGAAAAATATCCCGATTTAGATATGCGCGTGCTCATAGGTTCGGTTCGTGACAGCCGGCGGATCTTTGAGGTCTTTGAAAAATACCGCCCCGAAATCGTTTATCACGCTGCCGCTCACAAGCATGTCCCTCTGATGGAGGAAAGCCCCTGCGAGGCGGTCAAGAACAACGCGATCGGTACATATAAAACCGCTTATGCCGCAATGGTTAACGGCTGCGAACGTTTTGTGCTGATTTCCACCGACAAAGCGGTCAATCCCACCAATATCATGGGAGCCAGCAAGCGCCTGTGTGAAATGATCGTTCAGAGCTTTGACGCGAAAATCAAAGCGGGCGAAGCGGATCAGATTTCGGAACTGTTTACGCACTTGGGCAGTGAAAACGCCGACAAGGACGGTACAGGCAGCGTATTCAAAAATATCCGGACCGAGTTTGTGGCGGTTCGTTTCGGCAATGTTCTGGGGAGCAACGGTTCCGTCATTCCGATATTCAAAAAGCAGATTGAAAACGGGTTGCCGGTTACGGTTACGCACCCGGATATCATCCGGTATTTTATGACGATTCCGGAGGCGGTCAGCCTTGTCATGCTGGCGGGGACATACGCCCACGGCGGTGAAATTTTTGTCCTTGATATGGGCAGTCCGGTCAAAATCGACACCCTTGCGCGCAATCTGATTAAGCAGGCGGGCTATAAGCCGGATGTGGATATCAAGATAGAGTATACCGGGCTGCGTCCGGGCGAAAAGCTGTATGAAGAAAAGCTCATGGCGGAAGAAGGACTGAAAAAAACAGAAAACAATCTGATTTTTATCGGTTCTCCCATTCCGTTTGACGCCAATGAATTTTTGGCAAGTCTGGACAGTCTGATGAATGCGGCTTATTCCAATAAGAACAATATTCGCAGTATGGTCGCCGATATTGTCTCCACCTACCATCCCGCGGTTTATCCGCCTGATCATGGGACGGAAGATCATGCCGGTTCCGGAAACGGTGAAGCCGAATGAAGAGAGTCATTCTGGTTTTTTTGGCGGTGATGGCGCTTGCCTTTATCTGGTTTCAATCGGTCGTGCCCGAGAACAGGTCTGATCACGAGAGTATCTGGTTCACGGAAGCGGTGGTGAATCCTTTGCTTGGCAGGATGGGATGGGGCGCGATTGAAAGCCGCGTTGTACGAAAAGCGGCACACGTATCCGAGTTTTTTGTGTTGAGCTTTCTCTCGGTTTTCATATGGAAGGGAAGGTTTGTTCCCAGCGTGTATACAGGCTTTACGGCTGCTTTTGTGGATGAATCCGTACAGCTTGTCGCCGACCGGGGCGCGCTGATCAGCGATGTGTGGATTGACCTTATCGGTGTGTTTTCCGGCGCGGCGGTCGGCTGGACGATATGGAAGATCGCCTCTCTGATGAAGGGACATATGAGAAAGAGCAAGGCGGGAAAAGAGAGGAAGATGGATGATGAATGAAGTGGAAAAGGGCAGAAGAATCAGCTTCAGCCCGCCCGATATATCCGAGGCTGAAATCGCGGAGGTAGCGAAAGCGCTTCGTTCCGGCTGGATCACAACCGGTCCGAGAACGAAGCTGCTCGAGCGCAGGATCGCCGCCTATATCGAAACGGGCAAGGTCACGATTGACTGCGATGAACCGGCTGCCGTCACGGAATACAGCAACCGTGTCGTCTGCCTGAATTCCGCCACGGCCGCGGAAGAACTGAACCTCAGGATATGGGGGATTCAGCCGGGCGATGAGGTAATCGTTCCCGCCTACACCTACACAGCGACGGCGAGCGCGGCGGTACACTGCGGTGCTAAGGTTGTTTTTGTCGATATTCAACCGGACGGCGACAGCGTTACGCACATGCCGGAAATGGACTATGACAAGCTGGAGGCCGCCATTACCGAAAAGACAAAGGCCATCATAGCGGTGGATTTAGGCGGCATTGTCTGTGATTATGACAGGATATTTGAGATTGCGCGGCGGAAAAAGTCTTTATTCAGACCGCTGAATGATCAAAACAATCCCCTGTCGGATTTATCGTCGCGCATGCAGCGGGCGCTGGGAAGAATCGCCGTTGTCGCGGATGACGCGCACAGTTTAGGCGCCAGCCGTGTTGTCGGCGGAAAAAGGCGAAGCTGCGGCGCGATTGCCGATTTTACCTCCTTCAGTTTCCACGCCGTCAAGAATTTTACCACAGCCGAGGGCGGCGCGGCAGCCTGGCGGGAGATTCCGGGAATTGACAACGCGGAAATATACAGGATGTACCAGCTTCTGTCGCTTCACGGACAGAGCAAGGACGCGCTGGCCAAGACAAAGCTCGGCGCGTGGGAATACGATATTATCGGCGCGTGGTACAAGTGCAATATGACTGACGTGATGGCGGCAATCGGTCTGCGCCAGCTTGACAGATATCCCGGATTGCTGAAACGCCGCACGGAAATAATCGATCAATACGACGCAGTTTGTAATGAATTAGGGATTTTTCATTTGAATCACCATACCCCCAGCATGGACAGCAGCAATCATCTGTACCTCACAAGGATCCCTGGAACCAATTTGGAGCAGCGCAACCGCATGATAGAAATGATGGCGAAGCGCGGTGTGGCCACTAACGTACACTACAAGCCACTGCCCTTGATGACGGCTTATCGGGATGATATCAGTCGCTATCCCTATTCGTATGAATATTATCGGAATCTGATTTCGCTGCCGCTGCACACCTTGCTGACCGATGAGGATGTGGCGTACGTGTGCGACATTTTCAAATCGGTGGTAAGCCAATATCTGTAAATGCGGAGATGACAGAATGCTGAAAAGATGGGATAAATTGCCGGATGTCATGAAAATTTCCGAAGTAAGGCCTTATTATGACGCGCTGAAAAAGAAGCGGTTCTCGCTGTTTTGCAAGCGGGTATTTGATTTTTGCGCTGCAATGATCATATTGATTGTGTTAGCGCCTGTCATGCTGATCATAGCCGTTTTGATCAAGCTGGATTCCAAAGGCGGCGTTTTCTATCGCCAGGAGCGCGTGACAACCTGCGGAAAGCGATTCCGCATTCACAAATTCCGCACGATGGTCAGCCATGCCGATCAGATCGGCTCCGCGGTGACGGTGGGAAATGACCCGCGAATCACCCGAGTCGGACGGATGCTGCGGGGAACGCGACTCGACGAGCTTCCGCAGCTGATTGACGTATTGCAGGGAAACATGTCATTTGTAGGCACCCGTCCAGAAGCGGTGAAGTATGTGGAGCAGTACATGCCCGAATATTACGCGACATTGCTTCTCCCCGCCGGCATTACCAGCGAAGCAAGCATTCGTTACAAGGATGAGGCCGAGCTGCTGGACGCGGCGGAGGACGTGGATAAGGTTTACATAGAACAAGTGCTGCCCGGCAAGATGAAGTGGAATCTCGACAGCGTGAAGCGGTTCGGTTTCTGGCGCGATATCGCCACGATGTTCCGCACCATAGCGGCGGTACTGGGGAAGGAGTATGGGGAGAAAGAAACAACAGACGTAAAGGAGTATTCAAATGGTTGAAGGTTTGGTTTCCATTATCATGCCGTCTTGGAACACAGGCAGATTTATCGCTGAATCCATTCAGTCTGTTATCAATCAGACCTATGAAAACTGGGAATTGCTGATTGTTGACGATTGTTCGACAGATAACACCGACGAGGTCGTCAGGAAATTTAAAGATTTACGCATTAAATATTTCAAAAATGAACACAACAGCGGCGCCGCTCTCACCCGCAACCGTGCGATGCGCGAAGCGCAGGGCGAATGGATAGCCTTTCTCGATTCCGATGATCTTTGGTCGCCGGACAAACTCGAAAATCAAATCCAATTTATGACCGATAACGGCTATGTTTTTTCTTATCATGAATACGAAAAGATCGATGAGGCTTCTCAGCCGCTTAATATTTTTGTTTCAGGACCGGAGGTTGTCACCAAAAGGATAATGTACAATTACGGCTATCCCGGCTGCCTGACATTTATGTACAGTGCAAAGGCGATGGGGCTGATTCAGATCAAGGATATCAAGAAAAACAACGATTATGCCATTTTGCTTCAGCTTTGCAAGAAGGCAGATTGTTATTTGCTCAAAGAAAATCTGGCAAAGTACAGAATCCGCAAAAAATCCATATCGCATGACAAACTGAGCAAAAAGCTGAAAAGCCATTATGACCTGTTTCATCTTTGTGATGACCAGCCTGCCCCTGTAGCGTTTTGGTATGCGTGCTGGAATATGTGGTATGGCGTGTTGAAGAAGCGAAAATATGAAATTGCTATAAAGTAATTGATAGAGTGTGAGGTTGTATTAATTTTGAAAAAAAAAGCGAAAATCTCCTTTTTGGTACCCACGCTTGGCAAACGACATAAAGAAATACGACGTCTTTTTGAAAGTCTGGCATCTCAAAAATACAAGGATTTTGAGGTGGTGTTGGTAGTTCAGGATGATTTTGACGCAGTAAATACAATATGCCAAGAATACGATGAATTGATTGCGATAAAAATTATCTTATGTGATCAAAAAGGGCTGTCCAAAGCGCGAAATAAAGGATTAGCTTTTTGTGATGGAGATATCGTTGTTTTATCAGATGATGACTGTTGGTATCCGGTTGATGCAGCCGAAGCTATTGTTAAAGTGTTTGAGAAAGACGATATAGCTGTATTGTTAACGCGAATATTTGATTATGATAATAAAAGAGAGTATAAGTCATATGCGCAAGATGAGCAAATCATTAAATCATCATTTCATTTACTGTCAAGATCTTCTATTGAGATTGCGTATAAAAGAACGGCTGGGAAGGAATTGCGTTTTGATGAATTATTTGGTTTAGGAGCTCATTTTGTTTGTTGCGAAGAAGTGGATTTTTTAATCAAATTATTCAGAAACAAAAGTACCATTAAATATAAACCGATAATTACTGTTTATCATGAAAAAAAATATTCAGGTTCAACGACAAATCAGGTAGTTGCTAAAGGCGCCCTATATTCAAAACACTATAATAGACTAATAGGAATATTGATATGTTTGAAAGATTTGCTAATAAACGGTGAAAAGAATTTCAAGCCATTTTTTGAGGGATTCAATGAATACAAAATATATAAAAGAAGCAATTAAATTAGTTAATGCAGATTCAAAATGGTGGAAATCCATTCAAAAGATTAAGGGACATTCTAATAGAACTTTCTATATTTTCGGTGGACCTGTTCACGGCAATTTAGGCGATCATGCTATTATGGAAGAAGAAAAACTATTTGTTAAATATTTTTTTCCAGAATATGACTGCGAAGAACTTTTGATGCCATTCTATCATACTCATAAAGCATTTCTGAAGGAATATTTGAATGAGAACGATATTGTGTGTGTATCTGGTGGCGGATGGATGGGAGATTTATGGTTTCATAACGAAGTAGCGATACGTGAAATAATAGATATGTTCCCAAACAATCAAATAGTCATTTTTCCACAAACATTATACTATTCAAATGATTTGAATGGCAATAATATACTCAATGACACGATAAATCATTTTGCAAAGCACAAAAATCTCTTGCTATGTGTGCGGGATTTGAATTCATTGAACTTGGTTAAAAGTCGGTTTGTCTTTTCAGGAATATCTTCATATCATTATTGCCCGGATATGGTGCTTTTTGGTGGACTGGAAAAACCAAAAGTAAAAATTGTTAAGATGATAAACTTGTGTATCAGAGATGATTGTGAAAGTGTCTATTCTGAATCGAATATATCTTTAAATTCTATTATTCCAGAGGACTATTTAATTAATCGTGTTGATACAGTTGTACCACACAGAGTAAAATTAAAAGATAGAAGATCAGAAATAGTTAATTCGTGGGAATTATTCTCAAAAGCATCGTTAACCGTTACTGACCGTCTTCATGGCATGCTTTTTTCGTATATAAATGGAACCCCTTGTATTGCATTGGATAATAAAACGGGAAAAGTGTTTGGAGTAGAAAAATGGATTGATGACAAGGGAATGGTCTTTTGTGCTAGTTCATTAGATGAAATATCAAAATCTATTATTACTAAAATGCTTGCAATAGAACACATTGATTATAATCCGATGGATCTGCGAGGTGAGTACAGTCGATTGGCTGAACGTATTAAGAAAGGAATGAGGGGAAATGGAAATTAAAAGACTGTTAGTTATAAATGTGCCAATAAGAAATTGCAATTTAAAATGTGATTATTGTTATATTTCTGCATTGAAAGAAGTAAAGAAGGGACCCGCCGTGTTCAATTATTCTCCTGAACACGTAGGAAGGTGCCTTTCAAAAGAACGTTTGGGAGGCACTTGCATCATAAATTTAACAGGCGGCGGGGAGACGTTAATTCCAAAAGAGATGCCGCAGTATATTTATCATTTACTTGCACAAGGTCATTATTTAGAGGTAGTAACGAATGGGACATTGACAGAGAGATTTATGGAGATTGCAGCATTTCCTAAGGAATTTTTGAATCGTCTGGAATTTAAATTCTCTTTTCATTATAAAGAATTAAGTAAAAAGAAATGGCTTGATAGGTATTTTGACAATGTTAGAAGGATGAGAGATGCAGGGTGTTCTTTTACTGTGGAGTTGATGCCATATGATGAACTGATACCTCATATTGACAATATTATTCAATTGTGTAAGCGTGAAGTTGGAGCCATTTGCCAAATAACTGTAGGCAGGAACGATTTAACCGGGAGTAAAGAGTTATTAACATCTCAAAGTCGAGAAGAATATGAAAAGACTTGGTCTGTATTTAACTCGGATATGTTTCGGTTTAAGTTAGATATATTTAAAAGGAAAATAAAGGAATTTTGTTATGCAGGAGTTTGGTCTCTGTATATTGATTTGGGTACAGGAGCGGCTAAACCATGCTATGGCCAATTAAGCAATCAAAATATTTTTGAGAAGCCAGAGAAACCTATTATATTTGAACCTGTGGGAACACATTGCAGACAACCTTATTGCTATAATGGGCACGCTTTTTTAACTTTAGGAGTTGTGCCTGAATTGAGTACGCCGTTCTATTCTGATATAAGGAATAGAATTGCTGACGATGGCTCGGAATGGCTTAAACCCGACGTGAAAAAAGCGTTTTCTCAAAAGCTTAACCAGTCAAATCGTGAATGGAGTTCTAAGGAGAAGTTTGTATTTAAGTGTAAGTATCCGTTTAGATTATTAAGGACAGCCGTGTATGATAGAAAAGAAATATATGAAAAAATGATAAAAAGACACGAGGATAAATAATAATGTACGATAAACAAAGTATGGATATTTCGGTTCAAAATAAGAGAATCAAGGCATTTTCGGTTTTATTGATTCTCTATATTTACGTTCCGTTCTTTTGGAATATATGTGAAAACGCCTTAGGTTTACCTTCGATATTAGAGTATATAGCATTGTTACTAATAGGGATAATCTCTCTTTTTCTTTCTCCAAAAATCGGACGAGGTACTATTTCTTTTTTTTGGTTTCTATTGGCTGTAATTATAATTAACTATCTTGTAGTAAGTTATAAATACTATGTATTAATCGAAGGCTTTCAAGCTCTTATTTGTCTACTGGTTCCGTGTTTGTGTGTTTCAAATTGTTCTTTTAATCTAAATGATTTTTTATTTAGATGGTATAAGTTTGCTATATCTAATGTTCCATTAGTCATTATTGCTATTATTCTGTTAAGATTCAAAATGGCGCATTATTCGATTTTTACGGGAATATGCGTTCCTAATATTTTTATTATATCTTATGGCATTATGCAACTACAGGTACATAAAAAGGTATCGGTTATTATTGCCCTTTTGAATATTTTAGCAACGGCCGCATTAGGCGGAAGAATGGCTGCAGTAGTGTGTATTGTCATGTTAGTTTTAGCTTATCTTTTTTCAATAAATATTAGTTTTTTAAAAAAATTATTTTTTATTATAGTTGCATTTGTTGCAACGTATCTTTTAATCGAAAATTTAAGGGATATTTTATTATGGTTAAGTAGTTTTCTTGACAATTACGGAATGAGATCCCGAAGTATAACATTATTAATTGAACAGTTATCGAGCAGAGAATTGTATACGACCAATAGAGACGCTATATATTCGTTGGTAATCAATTATATTGAAGAACGGTCTGCGCTTCCCGGAGGTTTTGGTGTAGCTCTTTATCTAACATCAGGAAAATATTATTATGTGCATAATGTACTCTTACAGTTGTTGGTAGTTTTTGGTGCGCCCGGAACCATACTCATTGTTGCTATAATTATGGTACGGTTCTATGATCTCAGATTGGTTATTTCGCAAAGGGCTTACAAACTTCTTGTCTATATGTTAGTAATCTATTTAATAATTGGTTTTACAGGATCAAGCTTTTTTATCCATTATCTTGCAACAATTTTTATTGCCTTATTCTTTTTTGGGGAAAGAGTTCTCAAGGAAATGGAGGCATAGTTTATGAGAAAATTATTGCAAAAATATAATGATTTACCAGAGGAAATGAGAGCCGCACTATGGTATACAGTAAGTAATATATGTCAAAAGCTGTCTCCTTGGCTTGTAATGATTATACTTACCCATGCATTGTCAACCCGAGAGTATGGAGCTTATTCTATATTTCTATCATGGTTAGAAATCATTGAAATCATCATTACTTTGCGAATATACAGTAGTGGCTATGTGGTAGGGATAGTTCAAAAGGATGAGAATAAAAATGTCTACACGGCAAGTATGCAGACATTAAGTTTTGTTCTTATCGCTGTATGGCTTATAATATATATCCTATTTAAAAAGCAGATTAATAACCTGACTGAAATGAGTACAATTATATCGGTACTTATGATCATATCTTACTTTGGAACAGTAAGTTTTGGCTTATGGTCTTCCAGACAAAGGGTAGATAATAAGTATAAAAGCATGTTGGTTGCCACGATATTGTATGGTGTTTTAGGACCAATTATAGGTGCTCTGTCGGTTTTTTTTAAGTTAAAAAACCCAATTATATGGGTTATAGCCATTAGAATCATTCTTCAGCTATTAATATCTATTCCATTTTTCATCACTAATTATATGGGGTCTTCAGTATTCTGGAATTTAACGTTCGTCGTAGAGGCAATCAGATACAACTTGCCATTATTGCCGTATTATTTATCGATGGTTCTACTGAATCACTCGGATCGTTTAATGATTCAGAAGTTTTCAGGGTATTCAGATGCTGCGATTTATAGTGTCGCGTATAGTGCGGCAATGATGATATTCGTTGTGAGTGGCGCTTTAAATCTTTCTTTGCAGGCTTGGCTGTTTAAGGCACTTAACAAAAATACTCGGCAAAAACAAACTACTTTAATATCGGTCGGAACAATTATTGTTGTGCTTTGTTGCATGATTGAGATGCTATTGGCGCCTGAAGTGATTCTCATATTAGGCGGAGATAAATATTTAGAAGCTATATGGGCCATGTCTCCGGTAGTAATGAGCGTAATCGTTATGTTTATTTATCAACAATATGTAAATATATTGTTCTATTACAAAAGAACGAAGTTGATTCTACTTTGCTCCGTTTTTGCCGCTGGATGTAATATTGGATTGAATGCTTTTTTTATTCCAAGATTTGGTTTTATTGCAGCGGGATACACTACATTGACAAGTTATCTGATCGTTATGATTATTTATTATTTTATGATGCGAAAAACATGCGTTGAAAATGATATTCATTATTCAGATTTCTTCGATGATAAAGTACAGTTTATTTTGTTAATCCTCTCCGGTGTCCTTTCTGCTGGTGTGATGTGTTTGTATGACTATGCAACTGTAAGATTTTTGGGTTGCTTTCTTATTTTACTTATTTTATTGTTGAATCGCAAAGCAATACTTTGTGTAATTAACAGAAAAGGATAATGACTATATGTTAAAACAGAAAAAGAGTTTAGTAATGATAATCTTACTGGTGATAGCTTTTGGCTCAATAATCGCTTTTTTGTTAAACAATAAGCCTCATATTATAACAGAAAAATCGGTAGTATTATATGCTGATGATATTATTCCACTAAGTCAAGCTATGGGAAATCATAGCGGCTTTACTTGTACAGGCGCTGTGTATGATGCCCATAGTGATTCTTTTTATATTGCAGATGCGGGGAAAATAAAGCCGGAAGATAAAGCTTTTAAAGCTGTTATCAGACAAATATCATTTGATTTTCATTCGCAACTGAAAGTAATAGCCTGTTATTCTCAATTTAGTAAAATGCAAGATATTCAAGGCGTTACATTAGATCGTAATAACTATATATGGTTCTGTTCACATGGAGAAAATATGATTAGGGGAATAAGTGAAACAGGGCTACAAATTGGAGCGTTTAGTGTTAAGAATCCGTCTGGTATTGCATACTTTGACTCCGAAGACTCATTTTGGATTCTTACTAATCGCTTTCTGATGCTATGTTCTAAAGAAGGACAGGTTATAAGAAAATACTATTTCAGTGTTAAAGGACAAGATCAATTATTTTTAGATGACGAGAGAAATATTATTTATATTACGGCAGGTCATGATTATTATGGGGACAGCTATGTGTATACCTTTGATATAGAAAACGAATTATTTGAATTAAAGTATATCTTGCGAGATTCATATGCAATTGAGGGATTAACTATAGTTGGCAATAAGATGTATGTTTTTAACGATGGACTCTATCACGATGCAAAAACACCTATAAACCAAGTCAATATATACACACTACATTAATTTAATAAAAAAACGGAATTTTGAAAGGACAATTACAATGAACATAGCAGTAGCCGGCACCGGCTATGTCGGTTTGTCGTTGGCCGTGCTGCTGGCGCAGCACAATCATGTCACGGCGGTAGACATCATCCCCGAAAAGGTGGCGCTCATCAACAGCAAAAAATCGCCCATTCAGGACAATTACATCGAGAAATATCTTGCGGAGAAAGAGCTTGATCTGGTAGCCACTACTGACGGTGAGTCTGCTTACAAAGATGCGGAGTTCGTCATCATTGCCGCGCCTACCAATTACGACAGCCAGAAGAACTATTTTGATACCAGCGCGGTGGAAGCAGTCATTCAATTGGTGATGAAGGTCAATCCCAACGCTGTCATGGTCATCAAATCCACCGTTCCTGTTGGATTTACCAAATCGGTCAGAGAACAAACCGGCAGCGACAATATTATTTTCAGCCCGGAATTTCTTCGTGAATCGAAAGCTCTGTATGACAATCTCTATCCTTCCAGAATCATTGTCGGCACAGACGGTTCCGACAGATTGAACCAAGCGGCAAGGACGTTCGCAGAACTGCTTCAGGAAGGGGCGGAAAAAAAGAATATTGATACGCTCTTTATGGGATTCACCGAGGCGGAGGCGGTCAAGCTCTTTGCCAATACATATCTTGCGCTGCGTGTGTCCTATTTCAACGAGCTTGACACCTATGCCGAAATGAAGGGGCTGGATACCAAGGCCATCATCGAGGGCGTGTGCCTTGACCCTCGTATCGGCAGTCACTACAACAATCCTTCCTTCGGTTACGGCGGCTACTGCCTGCCCAAAGACACAAAGCAGCTTCTCGCCAATTATCAGGACGTGCCGCAGAATATGATGTCTGCCATCGTGGAATCCAACCGCACCCGCAAGGATTTCAT
>CACYEJ010000226.1 GCA_902773395.1 uncultured Ruminococcus sp. | reverse complement strand
TCCAATACCCGCGAGATTACGACGAATGGGAAGATTACCTATCTGCCGATCTATGATGTAATGTTCTTTGGGGCAGCGGAAGCTTCTAATGATATGAGAATACTATTATGAGGAAGAAACTCCATCGCATGGGATAATAGTCTGGCAGGAACAGTGAGGTGTCAACATTGGCGAGTCAAAACAATGACGAAATCATAAGCATAGCTAAACCGCATACTATCAAAAAATTCGAGTTAATTGAATCATATGTAAAAACATGGGCACAAAAGCTTCTACAGAATCAATTCTGTGAGGGAATCATCTATATTGACTGTATGTCAAACAGCGGAATATACGAAGATACCCGGGGGAACAGAGTATTCGGATCTCCGATTAGAGTTGCCAATATATTGAGAGATGCTGCCGGGCAGTATCCATCAAAGAAGATTTACCTTTACTTCAACGACAATTCTCCAGAGAAGATTGCACTACTTAAGGAAAATCTCCCTGCTGAAAAAAGCAACTTCCGTTATTGTATAACGTGTGAAGATGGCAATGCCCGTTTAAAAGAGATGAGTGCAAAGCTGAACTCTCGCCGAAATCTGCATTTCTTCCTTTTATACGATCCATACGAAGCCGCTATCGATTGGGATGCGCTTGCTCCATTCTTCCAACATTGGGGAGAAATACTTATAAACCACATGCTCCACGATCCTGTGCGCGCTATTACTTCTGTAACAAGACCTGAGACCAAACAGAAATACGAAAACACATATTGGGCAAAATTTGGAGATCTTGTGCCATTGGGTAGTGATAAAAAGGCGTATGAAGAAAGAGTTTTTGAAATAATAGCATCGCTAAAGAAAAATCCTACCAGAGAGTTTTATGTTTCCTCTTTCCCTTTTTTCTCGACAACAAACTTTCTTATGTACGATTTAATTCATTGCACAAGTAATGTAGAAGGTTTTAAGCTATATAAGAGCACAGCTTGGAAAGTGTTTGGGGGAAAGTCCTCGGCCAAAAATACGCATGGGCGAGAGAACCTGTATTCTATAGATCTTTCTGGAACCGGAGAAATAGTATCTGAGACGGACGAATACTGCTATTACATAAAGGATATCGCTGACTATTTGCAAAATTCCTTCGATGGTATGGCTGATATTCCACTAGATATACTGTGGTCGCTCTTGGACGAACATCCTGTCTTTCCTTCCGATGGTTTCAGAAGAGAAATCAAAGAAGAATTGAAAAGGACACATGGGGCCAGAGTTGGCCGAAGCACAATAACTTTTCAAAGTAGGAGTCAACCATGAAAAAAGTTGCTGGTTATATTGAACGTAAGAGCATGCTTTACAAAACAGGAGTTGAGTATGGCGACTATACGATGAACCATGTGCTTGGCTGTTCACACGGATGCAAGTACCCATGCTATGCTTTTGCACTTAAAAAGAGGTTTGGACAAGTCCCAACATATGAACAATGGCTACAGCCGTATTTGGTTTCCAATACACTCGATTTGCTGGATCGCGAGATCCCCAGGCTGCGCGATAGAATCGAATCCGTAGAGCTCTGCTTTACAACCGATCCTTTTATGTATGAATACGAAGAAATTGCAGAAATGAGTAAAGCAGCCATTAGGAGGCTAAACGCAGCGGGCATTCGGTGTTCTGTACTAACGAAAGGCATCCTTCCTATTGATCTGGCTGAATATGCTCCGGAAAACGAGTACGGTATTACGCTGATTACGCTTGATGAAGCTTATCGTGAAAAGATGGAGCCTTACGCCGCTCCTTGTGCGGACAGGCTTGCCGCCCTGCGTGCTTTACATGATAGAGGATGCAACACTTGGGTAAGCATCGAGCCGTATCCGACACCGAATATGATTGAGCAGGATCTCCATGAGATATTGGAAGCGGTTTCTTTCACAGACAAGATCATTTTCGGCAGGCTGCACTATAACAAGGTCGTTTCTGCTTACCCTGACCATAAAAGGTTTTATAATGAATGCGCCGAAGAGGTTATACAATTCTGCGAACAACGTGGGATAGCCTATCACATCAAAAAAGGAACCATTACCGAGGAGGCCGCACATGATTAAAGATACGATTGTTGCAAATGAGACTGTGACACCGAACGCCGGGAGATAGCCGTTGCGTCATCGTTTGCGGTAAGGTTCCCCGCAAGACCAGCGCAATTCCGTTCATTACCGGCGGAACTTATAGCCCGGACTTCATGTATGTTGTAAAGAAGAAATCTGGCGAAAAAGAACTCAACATCGTCTTTGAAACGAAGGATGTCGAGAACAAGACCGATCTGCGCAGAGAAGAACTGGTAAAGATCGACTGTGCGAGAGTGTTCTTTGACACATTGACACTGGATGGGTACAAGGTGTATTTCCGCAATCAGTTGCGAAACAAGGAGATCCAGCAGATTATCGAAGATGTGCTGGCGTGAAATATGAGAGAGCAAAGATAGATTAGCTCCCGCCATTGTGGGAGCTAATCTGTAAGAGGAAGAAACGTTATGAGAAAACTATCTTTCAGAACTGTCTTTTCAAAATACAAACTATCTTTTACAGATTATCTTGCGCGGTGGTCTTATTCAGTTTATAGAAACGTTAGGTTAGGATTATCTCGTTTTTTCCCCTTAAAAGAATATGAAGAGCACATGTTAAAAGACATAAGGTTTCGCGAAGAACCTTCCTCTACAATGCCAAAAGGCTATAATTATCTGGAAAAGAAGGAAGATCCCGGATATCTACGTCTTAAATACATAGATTTTTTTGATTATTTGCCAAAAGAAGATCTTTCAAAATTCAAAAAAGAACATAGTTACTTCGTTCGGAAGAACAAACTGTCCAGATATGGCGTATTTCAAACAAAAAGAGATCGGGAAAACCTCAGCTCTTTAGAAAGATATGTCGACTGGGAATTCTTTTCCACACTTCCAACTGTTGAGATTAAGAAAAGGAAAAGCATTAGTCACTGCTTTTCCTACGTCGCAATATCAATACGAAACTTATCTTCATCATTCCTTCTGGTTAATTATCGTATTTTTATTACTGATGAATTTAATCAAGCGCTAGAGCAAATCTGTAAGTCTGATTACAAACCATACTCTGATGTGAGTAGGCAATTTAATATACCTTGGTATAAGCCAAAAAGATTTGGGCGGGCAATGTATACGGGGGACGACTTACGAAGAAAAGAATACTATCAATTACTCTCAAAACTGAAGTGGAATGCTTTTTCAGATCTGAGCCGTTATTTCACATTTCATTTTGCGCAGAATAATCTGTTCCCGCCAACATTTCAGACTTTTTCAACGAACATACGGCCAGATAAAACTCGTAAGAATAGTGGCTTTTGGAATAGTGTAATGCTACGTTCCCCGATTGACTATGCACCAGAGCTCAATGCTTGCGTGTGTTGGGATTATGACTGTAGTCAAAATGAAGGCACTTGCCTGTCTGTATATTCTGGGGGAAATTACACCGGATCAGGTATTCTTCCGGAAATTGCCGAATATGACCTTGCAAGTGTTTTTTCCACGTATATGACAGCTAGTAGCATGAGAAGAATTGCTGAACGCGATATTGCGGCTTGTAACAGAAAGATCAGCAACGCAATTCGGCATGCAAGAACGTCAGGTATTCTCCGAACCAGAGTAAATGTTGAAAGAAAACTCTATTACAGTTATCGATTCATTTGCGAGTTTTCAGGTGAAACAATCGACAACAGCGATTGCAAGTATTTTTCCCTTGATCTTGACAAGAAACGATCATATATGCAAATGAGTTTTGACGGAATAACAGAGTCTGTCAAGGATACAAAAGCAAGTATTGACAGCCTCCTTCATATGCTTAACGATGCCGCAGAGTATAGAAGCACTTCCGCT
>CACYEJ010000225.1 GCA_902773395.1 uncultured Ruminococcus sp. | reverse complement strand
TTTCGATTAAAACTAAAACAGGCAAGAGCTTGCGAATTGCCGGTCTGAGAAAGAAAAGTGCTGAATCTTAACGCTTGTGAGTATATTGACAATGCTCAATTTGCTTTGGAAAATGATTGTACAAAAGAATTGGAAACGGCAGAGGAGATATACTCAAAATTTAAAAGCTCTAGCATATAAAAGTTTTGATCAAACTTTTTCAAAGGCACCCCGAGGAAGTGCCCTTGGGGTATTTGCGGGTGTTCCTAATGCAGAGCCCAGTCGCTGACGAAATAAATCAGCGTAGAAAAATAAACTACCCTCAGCGAAACTAAACAAACTATGATAGAGCAAGTATCACCAAAATAACAATCTATAAATAAATCTTTCGGTTAAAACAAAAAAAACAGGCAAGAGCTTGCGAATGCAGGTCTGAGAAAGATAATTGCTAAATCTTAACGCTTTCGAGTATAAGAATGCGATTGAAAACAGCGTTGCATTTTGATGACGATGATATGTAATAGAAAAATATATGGAGTGAAAAGGAGAAAGTTACAATGATTGACATTAAGTTTTTGAGAGAGAATCCAGATGTTGTTAAGGAAAATATCAAGAAAAAGTTTCAAGACAGCAAGCTTCCTCTTGTAGATGAAGTAATTGAGCTTGACAATCAGAGAAGAGCCGCACAGCAAAAGGCAGATTCTCTAAGAGCCGACAGGAATAAGTACTCTAAGCAGATTGGTGCGTTAATGGGTCAAGGTAAGAAGGAAGAAGCAGAGCAGATGAAAAAGCTCGTTACCGAGAAATCCGAAGAGCTTGCACAGCTTGAGATACTTGAAAATGAGCTTGGCGAGAAAGTCAAGAAAAATATGATGATTATTCCAAACATCATTGACGAGAGTGTTCCAATTGGTAAGGACGACAGCGAGAATGTCGAAATTCAAAAGTATGGCGATCCTTATGTGCCTGATTTTGAAATTCCGTATCATACTGATATTATGGAGAAGCTCAACGGTATTGACCTTGATAGTGCAAGGCGTGTTGCCGGTAACGGTTTCTATTATTTAATGGGCGATATTGCAAGACTTCACTCAGCTGTAATAAGCTATGCACGTGACTTTATGATTGACAGAGGTTTCACCTATTGTGTGCCGCCGTTTATGATTAGAAGTGACGTCGTAACAGGCGTTATGAGTTTTGCAGAAATGGACGCAATGATGTATAAGATTGAGGGTGAGGATCTCTATCTTATCGGTACAAGTGAGCATTCAATGATTGGTAAATTCATTGATACTGTAATTAAGGAAGATGAACTTCCGAAAACGCTTACAAGCTATTCTCCGTGCTTTAGAAAGGAGAAGGGTGCTCATGGTATTGAGGAACGTGGAGTTTACCGTATTCATCAGTTTGAGAAGCAGGAAATGATTGTAGTTTGCAAGCCGGAAGAGAGCAAAATGTGGTTTGATAAGTTGTGGCAAAATACTGTAGATTTGTTCCGTTCGCTGGATATTCCTGTTCGTACACTGGAGTGTTGTTCGGGAGATTTGGCAGATTTAAAGGTAAAGAGTATTGACGTAGAGGCTTGGTCACCACGTCAAAAGAAATACTTTGAGGTAGGTTCTTGCTCGAATCTCGGAGATGCTCAGGCACGCCGTCTGAAAATCAGAGTGAATGCAGGAAAAAATAAGTATTTTGCACATACTTTGAATAATACTGTTGTCGCTCCGCCGAGAATGTTGATTGCTTTCCTGGAAAACAATCTCAATGAGGACGGTTCTGTAAGAATTCCGGAGGCTTTAAGACCTTATATGGGCGGTAAGGATATTATAAAATAATATTTTTTATTAATCAGGACAAGCTGCTTAGGCGGTTTGTCCTTTGGTGTATTATCTTGAATTGGAAGTGATAAAATGATAAAAGCCATTTTTTTTGATTTGGACGGAACATTATTATACTAACAGTCTAAAAGATTTACCATTTAAAGTTTGGTCAAGCTTTTTAAAGCTTGCGGATTCCAAAGGCAGAGCCTTTGGTCGCTGACGGAACAAATTATTGTAGAAAAATAAATTACCCTCAGCGAAACTAAACAAACCGTCAACAGCAAACAACACAAGCACTTCTCAAAACAATATCTTTCTATAAAAACAAAAACAGGCAACAGCGTAGCGAATTGCCGGTCGAAGAAAGAATAGTGGTAAATCTTAATGCTTGCGAGTATAGATGAAAACAAATGTATTCCACAATCGGCGGTTAGTGCGTTGAAAACTTGTAAAGAAAAGGGGATAAAATTGTTTGCGGCTACTGCAAGAACACCCGACCTCGATAAAATGCTGGGTATTGGTGAGGATATACTTTCGTTGTTCAGCGGCGGAGTATTTTGTAACGGTGCGGTAAATATTCTTGATGATAAATCAGAATATAGTTTTATAAACAGCAAAGTTATTAACAGTATTGTGAACGTAATGAGAAAATACCCACATATTAATTTGTCTTTGCAGTCGTGGAATAATGTTCACGCATTTAACAATCAGCTGAGTAAAAGGGAGTTGTCTGCTTGGGGAGTAGAAAAAGACAAAATCTTTTCCACAGAAAACATCTCTTATGAGAAAATCTTAAAGGTTTTAATCTTTGACGGAGGGTTTACGACAGGTTTGAATAAGCTTTCTGATGAAGTTATCAACATTTTGTTTGATGTATGTGGAAAACTTGCAAAGGTTTACTTGACGGACGAGGGAAGAGTAATACAAATTGGCAGCTTGGAGTCCAGCAAATATAATGGAGCAGAGAGCATTAGAAAGAGATTAGGCTATCAAAAAGATGAGATTGCTGTATTTGGTGATGATTTTAACGATATGGAAATTATGACTAAATATAAAAATTGTGTAGCAATGGGCAATGCGGTAAATGAGATTAAATCAGCTGCTGGATTTGTAACTAAATCTAACATTGACAATGGAATTCAGTATGGAATTAATGTTATACTCAAAATCTAAAAGATCTGGCATATAAAGTTTTGATCAAACTTTTTCAAAATTTTGTGGGTCTGAGAAAGATAAGTGCTAAATCTTAACACTTTCGAGTATATTTGGGAATAGAATAAAAATAAGAGGTGCAGTTCGTATAGCTTTTGCACCTCTTTTTTGCTTTTTGGTAACATAGATTAAAGCAAAATTACAATTGGTTACACTTGGCTACTTTCATTGATTTACCTCTTTGGCGTGTGATATAATAAAAATGTCGATTTATATTCATAAACATACATTACTATAGCATTTTATACAGACAAATTTATCATAATAATTATGATAATATGAAAGGTAAACATAGTCATCTTGCGTAAGCAGTAGGCTGGTATTTGTTTAGTTTGCTGTAGCTATGAATGTACATATAAAAATTTATAAAGTGAGAGATTAATATGAACAGAATAGGTTTTGACAACGATAAGTACCTCAAACTGCAATCAGAAAAAATCAGAGAAAGAATAAACAGCTTTGGCGGCAAGCTTTATATGGAATTTGGCGGCAAGCTGTTTGATGACTTTCATGCTTCAAGAGTTCTTCCCGGATTTGAACCGGACAGCAAGGTAAGAATGCTGCTAAAGCTAAAGGAGCAAACAGAGATTATCTTTGCTATTAATGCCGCAGCTATAGAGCAAAATAAAATGAGAAGTGATATTGGTATTACATACGATATGGATATTCTTCGTTTGATTGACAAGCTAACCGAAATTGGTTTGTATGTAGGTTCTGTTGTTATTACGCAGTATAATTCTCAGCCGTCCGCAGACAAATTTAAGGCTAGACTTGAAAACCTCGGTATTAAAGTCTATCTTCATTATCCGATTGCAGGATATCCGTCTAACCCTCAGTTTATTGTGAGCGAAGAGGGATTCGGAAAGAACGATTATATTGAAACATCACGTTCATTAATTGTTGTTACAGCACCAGGTCCGGGAAGCGGAAAAATGGCTACGTGCCTTTCGCAGCTTTACCATGAGAATCAGAGAGGCATAAAAGCCGGCTACGCAAAATACGAAACATTTCCTGTGTGGAGTATTCCTCTAATGCACCCGGTGAATCTTGCTTATGAGGCAGCAACAGCAGACTTGAATGATGTAAACATGATAGACCCGTGGCACTTGCAGGCTTACGGTGAAACGACTGTAAATTATAATCGTGACGTTGAGGTATTTCCGGTTCTTAATGCAATTTTTGAACAAATCTCCGGAGAATCGCCGTACAAGTCCCCTACAGATATGGGCGTAAATATGGTAGGCTTTGCAATAACTGATGACGAGGTTGTATGTGAAGCTTCAAAGCAGGAGATTATCAGACGCTATTATGCGGCTTTGCAGAAGAATAAACAGACGGGTACAGCTCTTGATGAAGTAAAGAAAATCGAGATGCTTTTAAATCGCTTGGGAATCACTAAAGAATATCGCAAGGTAGCTAAGGTGGTTAATGAGTTTTCAGAAAACTACGATAATCCGGTTGCCGGCATAGAGCTTAATGACGGAAGAATTGTTACCGGTAAGACAACGGAGCTTTTAGGTGCAGTTTGTTCAATGATGCTCAATGCGTTAAAGGTGTTGGCTGGAATTGACGATAATGTACTGCTTCTTTCAAAGGAAGTGATTGAGGCAATTCAGAAGCTTAAAATAAAAGTTATGAAGAATCAGAATCCTCGTATGCACATTGACGAAGTACTCGTAGCTCTTGCCGTAAGTGCAGAAACAGACGAGAATGCAAAGAAAGCATTAGAGCAGGTATCAAGGCTAAAGGGGTCACAGGTTCATTCGGCAGTCATATTATCTCAGGAGGATATGGATATTTTCCGCAGATTGGGCGTAGATTTAACTTGCGAACCGGAATATGAATCTGATAAGCTTTATCATAAATAATTCTAAATAATGTGGAAAACTAAAAAGGTATATCATCGTTTTGTGAACGGAAGATATACCTTTTTTTATTTTTAAAATAATTAGATGAAAATTTCGAACAAGTTTTCAACATTGTATTGATTTGATGTGGAAAACTTATTTGAAAATATAAGTTATATATTTATAATTTAATATAATATAATAATCAAGATATATTTAAAACAATTGAATTTAATAGTACAAAAAACAGACGTATTTTTGTTCAAATTGATAAATTTTAATTAATATCTCTTATACTATTGTAATTTTTGGTGAAATCTACTAAAATATATATAGAGGATTAGGGGGAGATAAAATGGGTAGAGATTTTTACCAGCCTGCAAATAACTATGAGCGTAATTTCTTAATG
This sequence comes from uncultured Ruminococcus sp., assembly GCA_902773395.1. The sequence goes on along the minus strand of CACYEJ010000225.1, from coordinate 1,287 downwards.
GTAAAAAGATTTGGCGGAAGAATAAGCTTCTTATTAATACCGATATTACTTTTTGCGTCAATAGGTTGTTCGTGTTATTTAGCAATTAAGGATCAGCCACATTTGGAAATTACAATTATCAAGGTAGTCACCTCGAAGCTGAATTTTGACTTAGAACTTGGCGGATATGAAGCATTATTCTTAATCATGAAAATATTGTTTATGGGATTTTTTGTTTTTACATTACTCTACATATTTATAAAAAGCAAAAATTCTGATGGCTTTTCCACTCCCGATTTAGGGTATGCACTTATTCATAAGGTATCGGTGGTGGAATTGATATTATCTGCTTTAGGCTTTTTAGGCATGATTGCAATTACAGGAGTGTTTGCATTTGGAAGTGCAGAGAGATTTGATTTTTTGGGAGCAATGTTTTATCTTACCGTTTCTGATATGGAGGCATATAAGGTTACGATTATCATTTTGCTGTTGTTAGTAGATGCACTGTTGTTCTTGATGATTTGGTTTTCACAGTCTCAAACTGATTTTATGAAGTCGGTACGTCAAAGCTTAGCCGAAAGCATTCCACGTAATAAAGGTGCTCATACGTATGGTGTTTTTTCGATGGTGCTTGCGATTGTGTTTGCTACCTTTGCAGGAATACTCACCTTTATGTATTATTGCTATCAGGACGCATTTAGTGGATTTGGTATAAGTTTAGAAAAGACATATGTGTATGTTAGTTTATTATCGTCATATTTAAACGCACTAATTCCATTTTTTCTTGCGGTAAATGCGTTTGCATATTCGGCTATGGTAGATGAGATAAATACTATTGGTGCTGTGATGTATAATAATTTTGAAGTGTTTGGTGATGCAGAAGATCCCAATATGGCACGAGCAAAATCAAATTTTAAATCCTAAGTAAAATTTGTATATGAAATAAAAAACGTCTTCCTAAAAACAGGAAGACGTTTTTTTGATTATTAATGAATTTTAAGATAATATAAAATATAATTAATCAAACTTGATATCATATAAATATATTAGAAAATTATGTCTATAAAAAATTATGGGTTAATTTGTCACCGTTGAGTTCACGGAGCATAACGATAGTTTTTTGTATCTCTGGGATAGTAGTTTCTTTCTGAATCGTCATAAAATCATCTTGTGTTTTGAAACATCAAATTATTATGCTTTAAGGAAAAATAGTAAAAATTAATTGTCAACAGTATTTATCTCCGAGAATATTTTTCAGCTGTTCTTCCGTCATACCGCTCTTTCGCATTAATTCAATAATCTCATATC
>CACYEJ010000224.1 GCA_902773395.1 uncultured Ruminococcus sp. | reverse complement strand
TGCCTGTATTATAGCTGATATGTGAAATTCCATATTTCTCATTAAAAAGCATACGTCACCTCAAAGTATTATCAAACAAATATTCTTACAGCTTCATAAAGTTAATTGTCCCCTCTGTACTGCTTCCGCTAATTTTGTAGTCTGTCTTTGAGATAGTGCTTTCCCCATTAGAAACACCATTTTCAGTGCAAAGAGTATATTGGAAGGTATTTTCGATTTCTCCTATAAAACGCAGTGTAGAAAAATCAAGATGTGCTGTGCAGTTTGCCGAATCGACTAAAGGCAATACCTTATTCTTTCTAATAAAGACAACAACTTCATCATTTGGTATTTCTACAAAATAATGACCTATCTTGTATTTGTCAATAGTATAATTGTTTTCTCCCTTAAAATGAACAGCAATCATATCTTCAGGTATGTACACATATCTGCCGATTGCATTTGGTTCATAAACAGGTGCAATCATTATACATTCTCCTACCAACAGCTGATCCTCAACTGACTCAGCAAATCTATCCCCTTTGTATTCAAATGCTAACGGCTTAAACATCAAATCATTCTGTTCGATTGATTTAATATACTCACTGTACAGATAAGGAATCAATGAATAGCGAAGCTTCAAAAGATGTCGGAACGTTTCTCTATTCTCAAATCGGTAAAATTCTTGGTTTCGTGTTCCCAGTGCGGAATGATTTCGCATTAGAGGGTTAAATATTCCCAAAGCAAGCCAACGAAGTGCAAGCTCCTCTGTGCAGTTATCTCCAAAGCCTACCATATCAGCACCCGTGTACATGAATCCACACATATTAAGCGAAGGAAGCATTTGCAGATTAAGCTTAATATGTGACCACCACGATTGATTATCTCCCATCCAAATACCGCTGTAACGGTGCATACCTATATACGATGCACGTGAGAACATTAAAATATTCTTGTTAGGTTTGATTTTCCTAAAAGCATTCGAAGCCGATTTTGTCATACAATATCCATACATATTATGAACCTTATTGTGACATATTACCTCACCGTTGACATTGTGATACATAGCAGAGTAATCCTCATTGCTATTGGAAAGTCCCAGAACAGTATCCTTTAAAGCGAAAAAGTCATAAATACCAATATTCTTACCTTTATAGGAGGAAACCTTATCCAGAGCCTTTTCAAGACCATTCTCCGAATAAAAAATCGCTGGTTCGTTCATATCATTCCAGAAGCCGTCTATACCTAAATCTGTAAGAATTTTATACTTCATACCGAACCAATCTGCTGCTTTATCGTTCAAAAAATCAGGAAAGCATACCTTGCCCGGCCACACTGCTGCAATAAAGTCTTTACCGTTTTTGTCCTTGCAGAAAAAGCCGTTATCTCTTCCCTCTTCGTAAATATCATAGCCTTCCTCAATTTTGATACCTGCATCTATTATTGGCACGAGATGTATATTTTGCTCTTTTGCAGACTTAACAAATTCTGCAAAATCAGGAAATCTCTCTTCGCTGACAGTGAAATCCTTAAAGCTCTCCATGTAGTCAATATCAAGATAAACTGCATCAATAGGAAAATCGTTCTGCCGGTAATTGTCTATTACGCTTTGAACGTCCGAGCTTGTGTTGTAGCTCCAACGGCTTTGCTGAAAACCAAATGACCAAAATGGTGCAATGTAACTCTTACCTATAAGTTCTCTGAAGCTCTTTACTATATCAAGAGGTGTATCGCCCTCAATAATATAAAGCTTATAATTCGGAGAACTAACCTTTATTTCAAGACTATTTATGTTTGTATAGCCAATATCAAAGGTAACTCTGTCGGGATAGTCCACAAAAATTCCAAATACCTCTGCACCATCAATGATAACAAAAGGGTGTGAACCATAAAGCGAACGCTTTGTTTCTGTGTGCATGGGATCGTCCGAACAATAGGTTTCATAAATCCAGCCTCGCTTGTTTATTCCACGGACAGATTCTCCCAAACCATAAACCTTGTCGTTTCTTCCTAAATTGTACGTAATATGCAGATAATCATCACTTACTGTCATGTAATTGATTTTGCCTGATTCTTCATTGACATCTTTCAAAACTGCATTTGTTTCAAATGGATTGCCAAAAGAATACTTGTGAATTCTATATTTTTCCATAAAAATCTCCTCTGTATTTATTTGCCAAGATAGCAGTATAGATATATTTATTATATAATGAATTTGCAAAATATTCAATATTACACAAAAATTTTACAATTGCAAATTAAAATAAAATTACTAATTGAAATCAATCTCGAAATATGGTAGAATTTAATAGTATATAATGGACTATTAGAAACTTCATTTATCGCTTGTAACTTCAATACGATTTAGTTCTTCACATACTTTTTAGCAACTTAGATTTAATACTTGAAATTTATATATAAATACGGAGGACGGAAATGTCTAAATTTACTTTAAAAAAACAATGCGGAACTACCCGCCGAGGGGAATTTGAAACTGTTCACGGAACTGTTCAAACACCTGCATTTATGAATGTGGCAACGTGTGGTGCAATCAAAGGTGCTGTATCTGCTCTCGATTTAAAGGAGATAAAATGTCAGGTTCAGCTTTGCAATACCTATCACCTGCATTTAAGACCCGGTGATGTGAATGTCAAGAGACTTGGCGGTATTCATAAATTCACTTGCTTTAATGGACCTATTCTTACAGACAGCGGCGGATTTCAAGTGTTCTCACTTGCTAAGCTGAGAAATATAAAAGAGGAAGGTGTGACTTTTGCTTCGCATATTGACGGTCATAAAATATTTATGGGTCCGGAAGAAAGTATGCAAATTCAGTCTAACCTAGGCTCTACTATAGCAATGGCGTTCGATGAATGTATCGAAAATCCTGCTGAGTATCAATATACAAAGAATAGCTGTGACAGAACATATCGCTGGCTCGTAAGATGCAAAAATGAGATGGCTCGTTTAAATTCACTTGACGACACCATTAACCCGAACCAATTGCTTTTTGGTATTAATCAAGGGAGCACTTACAAGGATTTGAGAATTGAGCATATGAAGCAAATCTCAGAGCTTGACTTACCCGGATATGCAATAGGTGGTCTTGCTGTTGGCGAAAGTACTGAGGATATGTACGATATAATCGAAACAGTTGAACCTTTTATGCCAAAAGATAAACCTCGTTATCTTATGGGGGTCGGTACTCCGGCGAATATTCTTGAAAGCGTAGCAAGAGGTATAGATATTTTCGATTGTGTTATGCCCTCAAGAAACGCTCGTCACGCTCATGTTTTCACATGGGAGGGCTGCCGCAATATGCTTAATTCCAAATACTCGCTCGATGAAATTCCAATTGACAGCAAGTGTGATTGTCCGGTTTGCCGAAACTTTACAAGAGCGTATATTAGGCACCTTTTTAAAAGCGGCGAAATGCTTGCTATGAGACTTGCAGTTCTTCATAATCTCTATTTCTATAACAATCTTATGGAGCAAATTAGAAAAGCACTTGATAATGATACTTTTGAAGAGTTTTACCGTGAGAATATTGAGAATCTCAGAAAAAGAATTTAAAATAGCCGTTGCATTATTTGGAAAATAATGTTATAATTATCTTTATTAAAGTAAGGAAAGGAAGTTGTAAGATGGATCAAAGCACAGGCTCAATGATACAGCTCGTGATTACAACAGTAGTTATCGTTATAGCGTTCTATTTTATCTTAATCAGACCACAGTCACAAAAACAAAAGGAAGAAGAAAGCATGAGAAACAATCTCGAAATTGGTGACGAGATTGTAACAATTGGAGGAATCGTAGGTAGAGTGGTTAGTATTAACGATGATACTGATTCTATGGTTATTGAAACAGGTGCTGACCGTACAAAGATCAGACTTAAAAAATGGGCTCTCTCCGCTGTCAACAATGACAAGGCTAACGACAAGAAGGATAAAAAAGAAGATAAGAAAAAATAATTTCTCCTACATATTCGAAAAAACTCTCCTTACAAATGGGGAGTTTTTTTGAATTACTGTTGACAAATAAAAAAATACATAGTATAATAATAATTGAATAGTTGCTCAATTATTATTAGGGGGTTCTAAAATGGATAAACAAGCTTTCTGTGACTGTGAAGTAATACACGAGGAAATCGTCAATAGCGTGGGCGAAAAAATACTTCGAAAAGATGTATATATTGAACTTGGTTCTCTTTTTAAGCTTTTCGGTGATGGCACAAGACTTCAAATCATGCACGCTCTTGAACAAAACGAGCTTTGTGTTTGTGATATTGCTGCATTGCTTGGCTTAACAAAGTCGGCTGTTTCACATCAGCTAAAAGCTTTGCGTCTTGCAAATCTTGTTAAATTCAGACGAGAGGGTCAAACAGTATACTATTCGCTTGCTGATTCACACGTTAAGACTATTATTGATATTGGACTTGAGCATCTTACTGAGGAAAAAGATCTCTAATTATCTGCATATCCATAGTATGCTTGGATATGCAGAGCTTTAAAGAACAATAGTTGAATAATTGAACAATTATATTTAAGAAGGCTGTGATATTATGAAAAAAGAATTTATTCTTTCAGGTCTTGATTGTCCTCACTGTTCATCACTGATAGAAACAGATGTTGCTAAAATTAAGGCTGTTACCTATTCAAGTGTAAACCTTGTTACACAAACTCTAACAGTAGAATTAGATGAAGATTTTTCAGAAGTTATTTTTATGAATATTGAAAAAATTGTTCATAAACACGAACCAGATGTAAAAATCATTGAGAAGAAAATTTCAAAGGCTGATGCTTGTGACTGCGAAGAGAGTTGCTCCACTAATGATAATAAAATACATTTTGAAATGGATAATTCAAAGCCTTTGCATAATCAAAACTACCGCAAGGGCAGCGAAGAACATCATCCATGGGAAAACAGCTTCTTTAATGCAGATAATTCGGTTGAAAAAATATTTGTTTTACAAGGTCTTGATTGCCCTCATTGCTCCTCTCAGATTGAAAAAGATGCTGCAAGATTAGACGGAGTTAATGCAGCAACAATTAATCTTGTTAAGCAGCTTCTTACTGTTGAATACATCTCTGAATACAAAGGTGATATATTTAAGGATATAGAAAAAATTGTTCACAAACACGAACCTGATGTTCAAGTATTCGAAAAGAAAAACGAGAATACGAAAACTCATTCTACTGTAAAATCAGAAAAAAATACTTCCGAAAAAAATAATTCTAATTCGGATAAGTCTATTATTACGAGATTTATGGTAGGCACATTCATCTACGCAATCGGATTTGCGATGTCGCTTATAGGAAATGTAAGTAATTATATCTTACTTCCAGTTTTCATTGCGGCTTATTTTATATTGGGATACGATGTAGTATTTAAAGCACTAAAGAATATTCTGAAGGGAAGAATCTTCGATGAAAATTTTCTTATGACCGTTTCTACAGTAGGTGCATTTGTTATTGGTGAATATCCCGAAGCTGTTGCCGTTATGCTATTCTACCAAGTTGGAGAATTCTTCCAACGTTTAGCAGTAAAGCGTTCGAGAAAGTCAATATCAGAGTTGATGAATATTCGTCCTGACATTGCTAATGTAGAGCGTAACGGAAGGATTATTGAGGTATCTCCTGAGGAAATTGATGTGGGCGAAACAATAGTAATAAAGCCTGGTGAAAAAATTCCTCTTGACGGTATTGTGACTGATGGTGAAGCAATGTTGAATACAACCGCTCTCACTGGTGAATCTGTA
>CACYEJ010000223.1 GCA_902773395.1 uncultured Ruminococcus sp. | reverse complement strand
TGCTGAGTATGCGTAATTCATATATTCCGGGAACCTTGTTTCTGATCTCCCGGTAGATCATTTCCTTATTAAATTTCATAAGCTGCTGCCTCTGTATTTTTAGAGATTACATTTATTTTGTTCTATACGCTGCCGGTCGATGTAATCGTTCATAACCTGAATATTTATCAGGGTCGAACCATACATCTTGAATAATGCGCCGGCCTCTTTTGCAGCTTCACGCAGTTTTGTTTCGCCCATGTGCCACAATGCTTTACCACCTTCAATGTCCGTGTTTCTCGCGTTCGGCGGCGGCATTTTTGTGTAGTCTATTTGCAGTTTTCTACCCATATCTTCCTTTCTCCCTGTTTTTAGAGTTCAGGGTTAATAAGTTTACAAATTTGTAATTCAAATTGAAAATGGCCATTTTCTTTTCTGATTGCATTTTATAACCGTTTGTGCTATATTGTAAGTGCTTAAGAGTGTTTTTTCGTTAGATTTGGCAAGTTTAAAATAATAGTGTATATCCATTTGATATTTATACGGAGAATTTACAAAAATGTATATCTTAAATGAAATGCGATCAGACATAGGCAGCAAGATTTCCGACGAATTAAAGCTAAGAGGTTGGACAAGTTTGACATTAGCAAGAAAAGTAAATCAGCTAACCGGGCATACTTACACAAAATCTGTTATTTCTGATTGGCTAAACAATAAAGGCAGCCACAGAATTAATATTGATGATCTTGCCGCATTGGCTGAAATTTTCGACCGCAGTATTGATTATTTTTGCGGTATGCCTGAAAAACCGCGCGATTCGGAAAAAGCAAGAAACTATACTCGAACAGATTTTAAAAATGTTGAATATTTACATTCTTTAAATCCACGTCAGCGTGAAATCATGAAACTGTTGCTTACTCCGGATAGCGGCTTGTCAGATACAATTAACGCTATTGTGGAGGCTGAGAGAGTTGTAAACGATCTCGAAAATAATGTTGATGAAACTATTCAAAAATATGCGATTGCAAAGCAGAAAGCTTTATCGACCGGAGATTACACAATCGCACAAAATATACGTGTTTCCATTTCTACTGCTTTCGACTTGCTTCAAATAAAAAGACAAACCGCTATTCAAGAAGCGACCAACCTTGCAGCTGCTTTGGTCAAACGCGTTCCTGTCTTTCAGTCAACTAAATATCCGGACCCACAGAAAGCTAAGCGCACTATTCTTGATGATGAAATTCAAACGGCACTCGACAGCTTTTGATTATCCCCAAACACAAAAAAGCACCCTTGATCTAATGACCAAGAGTGCTATTTTTTGGGGAATAATGATTTTATTGGGATTTTATTTGGGATTTACATTTTAAGAAACGCTGTATCAATTGCGCTGCAATGAAAAAATGAATAAACTGAATTTTCTATATGGAATGTTATCTCTTGTTCATTCTTGCTCATATTAGATTATAGGAGAACGCGCAAAGTCTTGGTATTGCTATATTTATAAAGATAATTCAAGGTCATATTCTTTTATATTTCTTCATAGTATTGTATACGATAAAACGCTGTTATTGGGGGTATTTATTGGGATAAAATTGGGATAATAAATACCATACAATCGTTACAGTTTCATCAATTCACATTTCAATTATTATAAATTACAGCATAGAAATTTGCAATATAAAAAAGCCTCCGGAAACATTTCCGGAGGTTATGAGTTCTATTATTAAACTGCGAATACTATCTTTTCTGCGGCTTGTTTTTTGTCCTCGTTGTTGATCTGAGCATATATCTGTGAAAGCATATTCAGGTTTGCATGTCCAAGTATCTTCGCGACAGTTAACAAGGGAACGCCATTTCTGACCGCTATTGTTGCGTAGCTATCCCGGAAACTGTGAACACCAAAAGGTTCAAGAGTATTCTTATCGTTTGCTATCATGGACAATACATACCGGATATTGCTATCAACCGTTGCAGTACTTTGCATTTTGCCGCGTTGCCCTACAAATACTAAAGGATTGATAACGTTACCGAAACTCTGTGATAACAATTCCTTTTGTGCTTTCAGAATTGCTTTCAGATCTTCTGTTAGCGGTATATCACGATAGCTTGAAGTGTTCTTCGGGGAATCGCTTATTATAGCTTTATCTTCTTCATCACGCGACATGCTTTTTCTGATATGAATAACGTCTTCCTTATAGTCAATATCGGACCAATATAAACTTGTTGCTTCGCCGCAGCGCATGCCGGTATGAAGGAGGAATTTATATAAATTACAGAGAAAAGAATATTGTTCTGCGTATTTAAAAAACAGTTTGATTTCATTGTCGCTCAATGCCCTGTGCGAATTCTCAGTTATTTTTGGTTCTGTACGCTTCAGGCTTTTGATTGATTCTGCCGGATTTGATGTAATGATTTTGTCGTCAACAGCACTATTTAGGACCATTTTCACAGAAACAACAATTGAGTTTGCTGTACTTGTCATGTGATCTTCTGCTATTTTTTTACGCGCCTCAATAATCTGACGTCGCTCAAGACTTCTGACTTTAACATCACCTATATACTTATTTGCAAGATTTAGCTTTTTCCTGTAGTTATTAATCGTTATCGGTTTGACAGTTCCTTCGTGCATTTTTAACCATTCTTCACAGTATCTTTTGAATGTAATATCACGGTTTTGTACATAGCTGCCTTCGTCAATCTTGCGCTTTTTCTCTTCTGCCTTGATGATGCAATCATTCGCACCGGCGATCGAATAATCGCCGCTAACAGAATAGGTCTTTCCCTGATACGTGAATCTGTATTCAAGGCGACCGTTCTTCGCTCTGAGGCCCGGCGTGCTTTCGATAATTTGTTCAACTGTCTTTTTTTTCGTTCTTGCCATTGTCGTACTTCCTTCCTTTTTGTCCTTTATAATTATCCGTCTAACCGTAGTATCTGATCTATTGTAATGTGATAAAGGTCTGCTATCTTCGCTGCTAAACTCAATTCAAGGCGTTTCTGCCGTTCTCCGGCCTCAATCAAGCTGTAATATGGTTGAGATAAATTAAGCTTTCTTGCGGCCTCTGTAACGGTCAAACCTTTTTCCGTTCTCAGGTCCTTTAACCATTGTCTTTGCATTGTGTCGCCTCCCCTGTCCTCTTAGTATTGATTGTGCGTTCTGCTTTTCTGTATCCCAT
>CACYEJ010000222.1 GCA_902773395.1 uncultured Ruminococcus sp. | reverse complement strand
TGCATACAGCAGCGCGAGTATAGATTCATCCGCTCAGAACGACAGCAAGCAGTTTGTCATCAGTGAATTGTCTACATGGGGCAAGCGCACAGTAGTCTTTAACAAGGACGGTGGTAAAAAGAAAAAATCAGAGAAACAAGACGATAGAAACAAGCAGATTTTCGCGGTCATTTCAAGGATTGTGGAATACTGTGATGTGCATGGAATCAATCAGCTTTCACCAATCTGTTATCCTCCTTTAGAGACTGAAATTAAATACTCAGTCGGAAAGAAATACTTTACCCAATTTACTGGCAATCTCTCTGTGGCGGTTGGTATTTACGACGATCCAAGCACACAGACGCAAGATGCCTATTATCTGAATATTTCCGCCGGAAATACGCTTGTCATTGGTTCTCAGGCATCGGGAAAGACAAATTTGGTTCAGTATATCATTCGTTCCATGTCAGAGCAGTACACACCTGAGCAAGTCAACTTCTATATTATGGATTTTAGTGCGGGTAATTCACTGAGTAAAATGGCTGAAATCAATACTGTTGGTGGATTTGTTAACAAAGGCAATGATGAAGGATATAAGAATCTTATAAAGATGCTAGGTGCGGAAATTGATCGTCGTCAAGAAATATTCAATGCTGTACCCGGGATGTGCGATTCATTTAAATCATATGTGGAAATGGGTTATACCAATCTTCCTATGATAGTCGTTGTTATCGAGAACCTTACGGGACTAATGGAAAAAAATGAAGGCTTGGCCAACGAGATGGATGAATCAGGTTCAGATTTGCGCTATCTGTTGAATTCTGGTATTAGTATGGGTATAACATTTATCGTTACTAACATGAGTTCAACAAAGATAATGCTAAGCTATATGAATACTTTCTTGAACAGAATTGTATTTCATTGCAATGATTCGTCAGAATATGGAAACCTTTTGGAGAAATGTCATACTCAGCCCAAGAATTCACCTGGTAGAGCATTGATATCTCACAATAATCAGGTCTTGAATTGCCAAATGTTCTTGGCATATGATGAGGACAATGTTAAAGACCGTCAGAGTTCTTCCGGAAGAATAATCAGAGAACTTAACGCACTTTATCCTGATGCCCATGCCAAACCAATACCGTCAGTGCCTGACCTTGTTACATTTGATTTTATATGGAATAATTACCGCTTTGGAAAGACAAAGAAGTATGAAATCCCGATTGGTATTGATTATGCAAGTATTGAACCAGTGTCTGTGGATATGAATAAGGTGGGCAGCTTCTTTATATGTGGTGCGCCCAAGTCTGATCAAGGCAATGCAATGATGCTCAATATCGCTGATGAGCTTGAAAGACGTTCGAAGGAATCTCCGGTTGAGATGTATGTGATTGATACATATGAGCGACAGCTCGAAAGATTAAAGAATAGGTCGTTCACATCAAATTATACATTGAATCCAGAGTATATCATTGAACTAATGACGTATATTGGAACAGAAGTTGAAAAACGTCAGAGGATGAAAGTGGAAGGCAACATGGATTTGTTGGAAGCCTCTCCGCTAATTGTCGTTGCTATTCAAAATAATGATGTCATTGATGTACTAAGCAAATCAAGCAAATCTCTCGAAGTTTTCAGGAGTATACACAAACGAAGCAAGGCAGTCAAAATCTGTTTTGTGTTTACCGATATAGAAAATGAAAAGCTGCCTATGTCAGCACCCGAAGTAATTAAAACATTAAGAGATGTAAGAGTTGGCTTCTCGTTTGTTCCTTTAGCAGGATTGAAGTGGATCGATGTCGATTCTAAGGAAAAGCGCGTAAATAGAAAGCCACTGAGCGAGAATGATTGCTTTAGCTTCGACGGAGGAAATCCGATTGCTCGCATAAAGACAATCACACAATAATCGATTGATAATGCGAAAGCATATCAAAATATATTCTTATTATTTGAAAGGATGACCAATCATGTCAAACCAGATCAGAATGACCCCCGAATTAATGAGGGAAAGAGCAAACGAGTATCGCAGCCAGGCAGAAATCGTAGGCGAAGTTATCAGCGCAATGGATACCCTCCTTACTAATCTTCAGGAAGAGTGGGAAGGTGCTGCGAGCCGTTCTTATGCCGAGCGTTATGGTGAGTTGAAGCCCGGTTTTGAGAAGGCCAAAGAACTTATTGAAGAAATCGCTGCGGCTCTTGATTCTACCGCAAACATCGTTGAGGAAACCGACACTGAAATTGCAAACCAGTTCAAGGCGTAAACTTCATTATTTATCTTCTACAAACTTAAAGTCAAATGATAGTTTACGATCCTATTCGATTAAAAATTCAACAACTTAATGAGTTATCGTATAAAGTTGAAAAATCATTAAATCGGATAGATCAACTCATGAGTCAGAACAATGCCTATTTTAGCGATGAACGCTCTAGTTGTGTATCATCATTGTATCGATCAATTAGAGAGAATATCGTCGGGTTGAAGAAGTTTATTGATGAAATGAGTTCAGATTTGGAAACAGAGTACAAGGCGAACGAAGATGCAGAAGCTGTTGCTGCTTCAAGTCTCGCAAAATTCTTTATGTAGCTCAATTCTGTTGTATGTTGTAATCCTTGTGTTTGATTTGTTCCGTTCGTAAAGCGACAAAAGAACATGACGGCTAATCCTTTAGTGCGGTCATCACGTGTTAAGGGATTAGCTCGTTGTGTGCCTTTTGTTGACAGGTATTTTAAAAGCAACATTGGACATTTAATGTTGCTTTTAAAATGGCTGTTTAGTATCAATATTTTAAGGATGTGATTATATGAGAAAAGATTTTTCGGAAGCCTCTAAGGAGCATTTTAAATCTATAGTAAGATCTGTGGAATCGGAAAAGCTATGCGACTTCACAGACTGGCTAGGAGATAGAATATATGATTTTCAGGCATGGATCGGAAATTTGCAAATAGGTAATTATCTTGATGATTTGGACAG
>CACYEJ010000221.1 GCA_902773395.1 uncultured Ruminococcus sp. | reverse complement strand
TTTTTAAGGTGTTGTTAAAAGTTTTGAAAATGCTGAAAAATGGCGTATTTATGCGGTTTATTAGGGTTTTGATAATTGCAAAAAAATTGTCAAAAGTGATATAAAAATAGTTCTCCTCACCTCCACCAAATTTTTCCCCATACAGTGATGTGTGGGGGATTTTATTAATTGTCTATATAAAAAAATAAGTTTTCCACGATAAATTCCTAAGATGTTGAAAACTTTCTAATATTAAAAATAAATTTAAATACATACAAGCCGCCCAAAGGTATACTCCGGGCGGCTGTTTATATTATATGAAATAAATAATTTTAACAATCATCACTCATCAATCATTTTCGATATACTCGAATCTTGGCACCTGTCTGCCGTTTTTCTCAACTGTTTCAATGAAGTGCTTTGCAGTGCATACCCAGATTTTGGAATCACCGTAAAGCTCTTTGAGTATTACAGTTGTTTCCTTTGTTTCGTAATCTGTGCCAAGAGCCAGCACCGCAAACTGATTGTCTTTGTATGAACGATATTTACCGTAGCGAATCTTAATATCCTTTTTCTCCTCGGATTGAGCTTTCTGATGCTCGTTGTCTGCCACAATAACAGCGTCAATGTCCGAAACAATCGGAGCCGGAATTTCGTTTGCAATTTCATCAAGGAACTTCTGATAATTGAAATCTCCGTTATGCAGAAGCAGAACTCTTGCCCCGTTTGCCGGAATCATCACATTTGCGTGATTGTTCTCAACCCTGTATTCGCTGCCGTCTACAAGCACGTCAGTTAGCATACTGCCACCGTGAATGTTAAAGTCAAGCCAGTACTCGCTGTCGTTTACGTTGAGTGCAACGATAATTGTCTGATTGTCGTTAAAACGCTTGTAGATGAGCTGTTCGTTTCTGATTACAATGTTCTCGTATTTGCCGCTGCATAGTGCCGGAAATTTCTTTCTCAGTGCGGAAAGCTTGCCAATGTGCGGAACAAGGGCTTCTGTGTTTTTCGTAGGTGAATTGAGGTCAAGACATGGACGCAGCATTTGGTCGCTTTCTCTTGTCCTTGTGCCCTCTACAGCCCATTCGCTGCCATAGTAGATTGACGGCACTCCCGGCATTGTAAAGAGTACAGTGTGAACATTTTTGAGGTGGTTGGGGTTCCTTAGCGTTGAACCGATACGATTTACATCGTGGTTGTCAAGGAAGTTGTATAGACAGAGATTCTGATAAATTCCTCCGTTTGCAAACTGCCTTTGAAGTGAGTGCGCAATCTCAAAGTAGTTTTTGTCGTTGTGAGAAGAGTAAATGCCTTTGTAGCATTCGTAGTTAGTAACGGAATCCATCATCTCCGGATTTGCCCAGCGGTTGTAGTCGCCGTGAATAATCTCGCCCATTAACCAGAAGTTTGGGTCTTTTCTCTTGCAGAACTGACGAAGCGTCTTGAAGAAATTCGGCTCGATACAATCTGCCGCATCAAGACGAAGTCCGTCAATGCCGAACTCGTTTATCCACATATCTACCGCACCAATAAGATGATCAACTACTGCCTGATTATAAAGATTAAGCTTTACAAGGTCGTAGTGACCGCTCCAGCCCTCGTACCAGAAAGGGTCGTTGTACGGAGATCTGCCGCCAAAATTCAAATTCTGAAACCAGCCGCAGTACTGCGAATTCTGACCGTATGTCTGAACGTCACGGAAAGCCCAGAAATCTCTGCCGACATGGTTAAATACACCGTCCAGTATAATTCTGATGCCATTTGCGTGAAGCTCGTCGCAAATTTTCTTAAAGCTTGCGTTATCGCCTAAACGGCAATCTATTTTATAGTAATCGCTTGTGTCATAGCCGTGTTTTTTTGATTCAAACACAGGTCCAAAATAAACTGCGTTGATTCCCATTTCTTTGAGGTGGGGGATCCAGTCGAGTACTTTGTTTAATCTGTACTCCGTTTTACCGTCGTTGTATTCGGGACATCCGCAGAAGCCCAGTGGATAGATGTGATAAAATACCGCATCGTTGATCCATTGTGTCATTAAAAATCAGCCTTTCGTCTTATAAAAATAATCTATATAAAGCCGGAGTGATTTTTATTCAATAACTCCAACTCATATATTCTACAACAAATTCAAAGAAAATGCAACTGTATTTGGTGAATTTTATTAAAACTTTTTTAATGAGCATAAAGAAAATAAATCATATATTTTTTTATCCAGCTTTTATTACCAGTATCGTGAACATTTTAAATTTGATAAACAAAATTCATTATTCTTCTAAAATAGAATTATAACTACATTCTTTGATAGTATAATATAGATAATTATCATCAGTTGCCGCTTTTTTTGTGGAAGATTCTGCAAAATGCTCGTAATGTCTTTTGCGGCAAATTTTAGTAAAAAATTAAATATAAAAAGGAATGGTGGCTATTATGAAATTTAAAAGATTAATTTCCTCCGTGTTGACTGCTATGCTTGTCATTTCGGCAGCTTCGGTGCCGCTTTCTGCGAGTGCCGACGAGGTTTTTGAGATTCCTCAGGATAGTGAAGCCGTCAGCTCAAAGCTTGATATTCTTGCAAGCGGCGACTCCGATATCAGCGAATATTACAGCGGCAGCAATCTTAACGCGCAAAATTACACAAACGCTCTCCGTTGGACTTTGCCTATTACTTCGTATCTTTCAACGTGCGATGACGGCACTATTATGCGTTTCCAGAATAATAACAGCTGCAGCGGCTATCTCGTTGAATATTTCGACAGCAGCTTTACTAGACTGAGCAGCAAGCTTGTGCCTAAGGAAATGGATATTTTCGGCGGCTTTTATACCGACGGCAGCAATAACTTTGTTATCTCAGGTCAGCAGAATTACGAAGAGGACGACAGCAAAGAGGTCATTCGTATTACTAAGTACGACAAAAACTGGAATAGACTTTCTTCCGCAAGTCTGTACGGTGCAAATACTGTTGATCCTTTCCAAGCTGGCTCTCTTAGAATGGATACCTGCGGAAAGTACCTGCTTATCCGTACCTCTCATAAAATGTACAAATCTAGCGACGGCAATAATCATCAGGCAAATGTTACTATTGAGTACGATATGTACAACTCTAAGATTACTGATTCCTATACCGCAATTATGAACAATAATTACGGTTATGTCAGCCATTCGTTCAATCAGTTCATTAAGGTTGAAAATAACAGTATCGTTGCGGTTGACCACGGCGACGCTCATCCACGTTCTGTTGCAGTGCTTAAATACAGCACGGACTGTTCAGGCGGTAAATTCACAAAATCAAGCTCTTTCTGTACCGTCATTGATGCCGTTCCTATGTCGGGTTCTACGGGCGAGAACGATACGGGCGTTGCAGTAGGCGGATTTGAAATTTCCGACAGCAGTTATCTTATTGCAGGAAATATTGTTGCGGATTCCACGCAGTACAAGTCATCTTCCGCATCAAGAAATGTTTACGTTGCGGCGGTTAATAAATCCACCAGCGCCGTAAATATGAACCTTATCACAAAGTATACATCGTCCGATTCCGGCGTTGTTAATCCTCAGTTTGCAAAGATAGACAGCAACCGCTTTATCGTAATGTGGAGCGTTAAGGGCAACACTTCAAAGGTTTATTATACGGAAATCGACGGCAGCGGCAATCAGGTTGGCAGCGTTTACGAAATGGAAGCAAGCCTTTCGGATTGCGCGCCAAAGGTTATTAACAACCAGCTTACATGGTATGTTTGGAATAACAACAAGGTTAGTTTTTATCAGATAAGCGTAAACGATATTTCAAATGTTTCCTCTAAAACTGTAGGCTACAACAGTCCGGTAGTTAATAATTCTTATCTGGGTTCGTCTACAGTGACAACAGGCGAGTACGCTTCACTGTATTTGCGTGCGTCAGGCGGCGCAGGTTCGTTCACATATGATCTTTTTGTGAGAAGAAAAGGTTCCAGCGGAGTAGTTATGTCCAGAACAGGTTTGACAAGCTCCGGCATACGTTTTTCTTTGGGTTCGTCAGGCGAGTACGAGGTGCAGGTTGACGCAATAGACTCCGACGGCACAAAGACTAGCAAAACAATGCCGCTTACTCTCGCAAATGCTTCTGATCCGCTTACGAATAATTCCACAGTTGACAAGACAGCTGTGTCTGTTGGAGATACTGTTAAATTGAGCGGCGCAGCTTCGGGCGGTTCGGGCAGCTATACTTATACATATAATTACAGATTAAAAGGCGCTTCGTCTTGGACTGTAATCGGTACGGCGAATACTTCTTCTACAACGGCTAATTTTGTGCCGAATGCTTCCGGAAGCTATGAGCTTATGGTAAAGACAACAGATTCCGACGGCACAACAGCCGAAAAGACATTTGATGTTACTGTTACTGATAAGCTTACCAATAACTCAACAATAAGCTCAGCAAATGTATATACAGGCGATAAGCTTGTTATCACAGGAGCAGCATCGGGCGGCGAAGGCGACTACAAGTACGCTTTCTACTATAAGAAGAGCAGCGACAGCAGTTACACCTTGAAGGGTACGGAGTTCGGCAGTGATACTTCTGTAACACTTTATCCGAGTTACGCTTCTGCATATAACATTCAAATAAAGGTTAAAGACAGCAGCGGAAAGGTTAGTACTAAAACCTATATCGTAAATGTAAAAGAGGGACTTAAAAACAGCTCTGCAATCAGCGCAAAGACTGCCTATGTTGGCGATAAAGTTACAGTCACAGGAGCAGCAACAGGCGGCGCAGGCAGCTGCAAGTACGCTTTCTACTATAAGCAGCACAGCAAGACATCATGGACTTTGAAGAGCGCAGAGTTCGGCAGCGATACATCTGTTGATATCTATCCGGCATATGCTGCAGCTTACGATATAATGGTTAAGGTGAAGGATAATGACGGAAAGATTGTTTCAAAGACAATGACTCTTGACGTTAAGCCAACGCTCAAAAATAATTCCAAAGTAAGCAGCGCATCTGTTTATAAGGGAAGCAAGCTTACTGTAACAGGAGCAGCAACAGGCGGCGCAGGCAGCTGCAAGTATGCTTTCTATTTCAGACAGAAGGGCAAAACCGAATGGATGCTCAAGGGCACAGAATACGGCACAGCAACATCTGTAGATATTTATCCGGGCACAGTAACAAAGTATGAAATCATGGTTAAGGTAAAGGACAGCAACGGCAGAGTTGTATCTAAGACAATGACTGTTGACGTAAAGCAGCCTTTGACTAACAAATCAACCGTAAGCAAGACGACTGCAAAGGTTGGCGATCAGATTACGATAACAGGAGCAGCGTCGGGCGGAGCAGGCAGCTGCAAGTACGCTTTCTACTACAAGCAGCACCAGAACTCCACATGGAACACAAAGGGTACTGTTTACGGCAGCGATACAACTGTATATCTTAACCCGAAGTACGTGGCTAAATATGACGTAATGGTAAAGGTGAAGGACGCATCGGGTACGATTGTAACTAAGACATTTACAATTGATGTAAGTAAATGATTTGATATTA
>CACYEJ010000220.1 GCA_902773395.1 uncultured Ruminococcus sp. | reverse complement strand
TGTGGGAACAGAGACCTTGCTTGCCAGGTTTTGTTCCGGCATGCAAGGGAGCAATCAATTCATTGATTGTATATACAGTCGCCTTGCTTGCTAAGATAGGTGTTCGTTATTATCAATAAAAAAAGAAGTGTTTTTTCTACACTTAATTTCACAAAAAAAATCATTAATGTAGATTTTTATTCTTCAATATTGTAATATAAATATATATTTGTTTCGTAATGTGACATTTGTTTTGCTTTAAATTATTAGTTTATAGTGGAGGGAGCTTTTATATGTCAAGATCAAATCCAACCCAAAAAGAAGCAGAATCATATAGCCAAACCTTATTGGAATTATATGTGCTTAGAGATCTGAAATTCGGAAAGTTGCTTGAAGGCATTTTTTATGGCCTTGATAAGTTTGCAAACGATCCAAATTCACAAAATAAAGAATTATATGCAAAATGCAAAGATATTTTCAATAGAGCATATTCAGATGTCAAGATTGAATCAAAGTCTATAGGCTGTTTTAATAATTTGACACTTTCTTCATATAACAGTAATTCCTCTAAAGATAATATAAAAAATGGTCGATTTATTTTTCACTTTAGTGATTTAAACAAACCTTTATGTGATTTAGGGTTTATCAATTCAAGCAAATTGATTTTTGATGCATCCGGCACATTGTCTTCTATGGGCAAACTTGAAACAGACTATATAAGGCCCGCATTTAATCCTGAAAAAAATGGTGAATTCTCTTTTCCCGAATACAATATCAGCACCAGGCAGCGTTATAAGTTTGATAATGAGCCTATAAGCATAATTTCTCCCCCGGATCCTCCTAAAAAACAAAACCATGGATTGCTGTCAATGATATTACCGTCGCTTGTGACAATTATAGTTATGATTGGTGTCAGGATGGGAATGAGCACAAGCGCATCTAATCCGGGCTCAGGAACTGCAATGATTATTTTAAGTGCTTCAATGGGAATAGCTACTGTTTTTACAACATTGTTTTCCTGGAAACGGCAAAAAAGTGACTATAGGATCTCTCTTCAGCAATGGAGAGAACATTATGAAGACTATATTGATGGAGTTATTTCTAAAATTAAAGACAGGCAAAATGATGATGCCAGGACTTTGGAATAGTATATTTTTTGGAGAGTATTATGAAAAGAGTAATATCGCTGTGTTTAGCCGCAATAATCATTTCTTTATCATTTGCTTCGTGTGGTAAGAATCCCATGGAGCAAAACGATACTGAAGATCAAAATGGTAGTACCAATGAACAAGTAACACAAATAACAGAAGGGACACCGATTCTTGCGACGGATGACGCGCTCAGTAAATTGGAAGAAATGCTGGGATACTTTTTGAGCCCTTCAGTAGATTTCGACATAAATGAACCGGATGTAGAGACCAAAATAACGGGTTATCTTCTCTCAAAAATAACCCACTATCGGTCCCTGATTGATTATTACGAATTGTATTATCAAAAATCGATGGATTACTACGACGATTATACATTGGTTTCTGTTACCTATAAAGAGGAAGACATTGCCGGAATAATGTTTGATGTTTTCGGGTTGGAACCATCAAAAAAGCCGTCACCTGGAACCTGGACATATGACGCCGATACTAATACTTATTCTGAAAACTTTTTAGATACGGGTTATATCTTTCAGGACGTAACGATTACCGATACGCAGGAAGACGATGGATACTACAGCTTTGAAGTTAAGAGCAAAGAATATCTTAATACTAACAAAAAGTATGCCGGAATAAGATACTACAGCGTCAAGGCCGTGCTCTGTTTTCTTAACGGTGGGCAGCAATGGCGCCTGTTGGGAGTTACTCCGCTTGATAAAGAACCGACCGAGAAGGATAAAGCGCTGTTAGCATATGCAAATATATTGATGGATAAATATTCTGATATCGGAGGTAACGCTTATTTTGGCTTTGCATATATAGATGCTGATGAAATACCGGAGTTGATTGAATATATCCCTATGGGACGTATACCGACTTACAACATATATTATTTTGATGGTGAAAAAGCAGGTCTTGTTTCGGAATTACATGCCAGAATGGCTCTGAGATATTTACCGAGAGAAAGCTTACTCATTGAGCCTTTTTTGGCTCTTGAAGGTTCAAGCGAAATGACCACTGTCTATTTGTATAAAGATGGCAAACTCGAAGAAACAAAGGAGTTTAAAAAAATAAGCAGTGTGAACCCTGACGATGAAAATTATGAGTATACGGATGACGAAGAATACACGTATTACATAGATGATTCCGAGGTCACCTATGAGGAATATATATCCGAAATGCCTGAAGGAGAGTTAGCTTTACCGGAAAGTAGCATGCATGAATTGACTGCTGAAGAGATAGCAAAGATTTGATTTGAGTACCTTCAGTTCCAATAATACAGATTAATTTAATTATTGTTAGATTATTAAGGAAATAATTATGTCAATTGCATTGAATGCATTTAACTTTAAAGCTTATACTATCTGAATCGGACCTTCGCGAAATGACTTTGAAAATATAAGAAAGATATTTTTGCTATAAGGATTACTTTAACAAAGAAGAAAACAGACAAATAAGCCTAAATCATTCAAGGGTACGAAGGGGTTAATCTTCGTACCCTTGAATTCTTACCAACCCTGTTTGACAGTTCCACAATAAATAATATTAAATTACTGGTTTATGGACAACCGCCTTCACGGGGAGCTTGTTTTTATTTTCCGATTATCTTTTTTACCGCCGCGTCAATCCCGAAGCATATTGCCGTGCCGGCGGCGTAGCAG
>CACYEJ010000219.1 GCA_902773395.1 uncultured Ruminococcus sp. | reverse complement strand
CCTGCGTCAGAATTTGTTTTTAAAAGGGAACGTATGAAAAAAATAATTATAGGATAAATTATTGGAAAATATATTTTAATTTATTGCTGTCAGATGTACACACTATTAATTACAGTGGTTATGCTGCGTCTGATTCGCACGGAGAATTTACAGTTAAGGATTTTGGAAGGTTTTTATATATTTGTTCTCTATGTGCGATGTAAGGCTTTTACATAAATTAGGGTGTTCTGTCATATTAGCGGCAGAACATCTTTTTTGATGATAAGACAAAATTTGATTTCAGTAACAATTATTGGAAACTCATTGACAAAATCGACAAATTATGATAGACTGAAAATGTGATTTTATAAAGGAGGTTGTCCGCTTATGAAAAGAATTCATACAATTGATACTCGTGATTTGCAGAAGAGTGCTAAGACTGGCGGCTGCGGTGAGTGCCAGACTTCTTGTCAGTCTGCCTGCAAAACATCTTGCGGCGTTGCTAATCAGCAGTGTGAGAAATGCACAAGCAGTAAGTAATCTCACAGAACCTTTCGGTGCCGAATGATACTTATTCATTGCGGCAGCAGACCTATGCCGTTTATTCGAATAAGCGTAAACGGCATTATTTTTTTGCTTTACAATCGTTGATAGATAGGAATTAAATAATTATGTTACATTGCTATAAATTAAACGGATATAATATCATACTAGATGTATTCAGCGGCAGCGTACATTACGTTGACGAGGTTGCTTTTGACGCTATCCAAATGTACGAAAAAAATGATAAGGAAACAACAATAAATTTCCTGCTTGATAAGTACAGCGATAAAGAGGACGTTACAAAAGATGAGCTGATTGAACTGTTCGATGATATTGATACTTTAAAAGAAAACGGAAAACTCTACACCGAGGACGTGTACGCCGATAAGGCTTTTGACCTGAAAAAAAGAAACACCGTTATCAAAGCTCTATGCCTGCACGTTGCACATACCTGCAATTTAAACTGTGAATACTGCTTCGCAAGTCAGGGTAAATATCACGGCGACAGAGCGTTAATGTCACTGGAAGTGGGCAAAAGAGCGCTTGATTTCTTGATTGAAAATTCCGGCACAAGAACAAATCTTGAGGTTGACTTCTTCGGCGGCGAACCCCTGATGAACTGGGAGGTTGTCAAGGAGATTGTTAAATACGGTCGTGAAATTGAGAAAATTCATAATAAGAATTTCCGCTTTACGCTCACCACAAACGGCGTTTTGCTGAATGATGACGTAATCGACTTTGCAAACAAGGAAATGCACAATGTTGTTTTGAGCCTTGACGGCAGACGAGAGATTCATGACCACCTGAGGAAAACGGTCAACGGAAAGGGCAGCTATGACACAATTGTGCCTAAGTTCCAGCATTTTATCGAGAAGCGTGGCGACAGGGGCTACTATATGCGCGGCACGTTTACACATAATAATGTTGACTTCACCAATGATATATTTCATATGGCGGATTTGGGATTTACGGAGCTTTCAATGGAGCCTGTTGTCTGTAAGCCCGATGACCCCTATGCGTTGACTGAGGAGGATTTGCCGAAGCTTTTCGAGCAGTACGAGATTCTCGCAAAGGAAATGCTTAAACGTGAGAAAGAGGGCAGGGGCTTTACTTTCTATCATTATATGGTTGATTTAAAAGCAGGTCCGTGTATTTACAAGAGGATTTCCGGCTGCGGTTCGGGTACGGAATATATGGCAGTTACTCCGTGGGGTGACCTTTATCCGTGCCACCAGTTTGTGGGAGATGATAAGTATCTTCTCGGCAATATCTGGGACGGTGTGACGAACAAGGACGCTCAGAATGAGTTTAAGCTTTGT
The DNA here is from genome assembly GCA_902773395.1 of uncultured Ruminococcus sp. The sequence continues at coordinate 8,496 of CACYEJ010000219.1, read as the reverse complement.
AATGCCTACGCAAGAGAGGAGTGCCGTGACTGCTGGGCAAAGCTCTATTGCAGCGGCGGCTGTGCGGCAAATTCGTATCATTCTACAGGTTCGATTACAGGTGTTTACGAGTACGGCTGCAAGCTCTTTAAAAAGAGAATTGAATGTGCAATAATGATGCAGACAGCAAAATCAGCAGAAGCAAATAATGATGAATAAAATTTGAAAGGAAGAAATATAATGAAAGAAGTATCAGAATTAATTGACTACCGCTCGGATATAAAGGTTGTTGACGCTACGCTGCGTGACGGCGGATTGGTAAATGATTTTTACTTTACAGACGAATTTGTACGTGACCTTTACCAAGCAAACCTGAAAGCCGGAGTAGACTACATGGAGTTTGGTTACAAGGCTTCAAAGGAGCTTTTCGATGTTGACAAATTCGGCAAATGGAAATTCTGCAGCGAGGACGACATCAGAGCTGTTGTAGGCGATAATAACACCGACCTTAAAATTGCTGTAATGGCAGACGTTGGCAGATGCGATTATAAGAATGACATCATCGACAAAAAGGATAGTGCAATTGACCTTATCCGTGTTGCTACATATATCCACACGATACCAGAGGCTGTTGACATGATTGAGGACGCCTGCAAGAAAGGCTATCAGACAAGCTGCAATATTATGGCGATTTCTAACGCGCGTGAAAGCGAGCTTAGCGCAGCGCTCGATATTCTCGGCAAAACTCCGGTTGATGTGTTCTATGTAGTAGACAGCTTTGGTTCGCTGTATCCTGAGCAGATTGCCCGACTTGATGATATTTACCTCAACTTTGCTGCAAAGTACGGCAAGAAGGTTGGAATTCACGCTCACAACAATTTGCAGCTTGCTTTTGCAAATACGGTAGAATCTGTCGGCGTAGGCGTTGATTGGCTGGACGCTACGTATTCGTCAATGGGCAGAGGCGCCGGCAACTGCGCAATGGAGCTGCTTTTGGGATTTCTCCGCAATCCGAAATATGATGTGTACCCTGTTCTCAAGTTTATTGAAAAGCATATTAATAAGCTTCGTGAGGACGGCGTTGTTTGGGGCTATGATGTACAGTATCTCTTGACAGGGCTGCTTAATCAGCACCCAAGATCTGCTATTGCTTTTACAAAGAATGGCAGAAAGGATTTCTCGGAGTTTTATAAAGAAATTACTTCTGAGGATTAATTTTTATTAATAGTAAGTAAAATTTTTAAACCGCTCGAAAAGATATTGATTTTCGGGCGGTTATGATTTATAATTTATTTAAAGAAATTCTTTTGTGTTTTTAAAAAGAATATTGGGGTATTTGCTAATCAGTAAGGAGATTTCATATTGAAAGAAAATGAAAAGAAAGCTGTTCAGGCTGATGAAAAGTCGGCTGTCAGCAAAAAAAAGAATAAGAAAAATAAAAATAGGACTGTTGTTGCCGCTGTAATATGCAGCCTTGCCGTGCTTGCAATTGCTTCTGCTTCGTTTGTATTGTTGAGCATGCAGGCGGATAAAAAAGAAAAAACTATGATAGATTCAACAGCGGCTGCAACACCGGACGAACCTGAGGTGAAGCTGGAGCAGGTGCAGTATTATATTGACGAAAACCAATATAAAATTGACTTTGACCCTTTGCAGGAAGATATCGAAACTACTATCGACAACGTAAAGCAGATTGCCGGCGGCGAATGGTCAGTGTATATTTCTGTTCCCTCGTCAAATAGTACGCTGAGTATCAATCAGAAAAAAATGCAGGCGGCAAGCGTTATCAAGCTGTTTGTAATGGGTGCGGTTTACGATGACTATGATGCAATTATAAAAAAATACGGAGAAGATGAGGTTGAAGAACTTATTGAGCAAATGATTGTAGTAAGCGACAACGACTGTGCAGACGAGCTTGTTACAATGATTGGCAGAGGCAACAGCAAAACAGGCAAGAAAGCCGTTACAGATTATTGTCAAAAGCTTGGTCTTTCAAATACTGTAATGGGCAGGCTTATTCATGAGAACGATGACGTAAACGATAATTTTACCACAACTGAGGATACAGCCCATTTTTTGGAAATGATACTTGACGGCGAGCTTCCTCATTCAAAAGAAATGCTCCGACATCTTGAACGTCAGGAACGCAAATCAAAAATTCCGGCAGGCATACCAACAAGCGTTACCATTGCAAATAAAACGGGCGAGCTTGAAGATGTGCAGAATGACGCTGCAATTGTTTTCGCAAAGCAGCCGTATATTATTTGTGTTATGTCAGACGGTGTGCTAGATTATCAAACGCCGATTGACGCAATTGTGGAGATATCGAACGAGAGCTACAACTACCTTGTTACCAAAATGTAGGAGATGATATCATTGAACGAAAAGATTGAAGAATTCAGAAAGCTTGTTGAGCAGAGCAAACGCATTGTATTTTTTGGCGGAGCAGGCGTTTCAACAGAGAGCGGCATACCTGATTTCAGAAGCAAGGACGGTCTGTACAATCAAAAGTACGACTATCCGCCGGAAGAGATTTTAAGTCACACTTTCTTTATGAGGAAGACTCCGGAATTTTTCAAGTTTTACCGTGATAAGCTCAACAGCTTGAAGTACGAGCCAAACACAACCCATTATAAGCTTGCAGAGCTGGAAAAGCAAGGAAAGCTTTCGGCAGTCGTTACTCAGAATATTGACGGACTGCACCAGAAGGCAGGCTCAAAAAAGGTGTACGAGCTTCACGGCTCAGTGCTCAGAAATTACTGTACGAAGTGCGGAAAGTTCCACGATGCTGAGTTTGTGTTTAATTCTGCTGATGTTCCATACTGCGAGTGCGGCGGACTTGTAAAGCCTGATGTTGTACTGTACGAAGAGCCGCTTGACGAAAAGGTTGTAAGAGGAGCAGTTAAGGCGATTTCAAATGCAGACCTTTTGATTATTGGCGGTACATCTCTTACAGTATATCCGGCGAGCAGTTATATCAGTTATTTCAATGGAAATAAAATGGTGCTTATTAATAAGTCATCTACGCCTTATGATAATATGGCAGACCTTGTGATACATCAGGGACTGGGCGAGGTCTTTGATTGGTAATGTTATAAATTAAAGAATACGACAAAACGGAGTCTGCATTTCAGAGGCTCCGTTTAGTGTTTTAAATCGTTTTTTTAGAAAGGCTGTAATGAACAAATGAAAAAATTAAAAATCGTAATCCCAGATAGGAAAACAATATCTACAGGAGATATCAGCTTTGACTGCTTTAAAAGCTTAGCCGATGTGACAGAGTACGAGCTTAGCGGTGTTGAGCTTCTCCCTGAGCGTATTAAAGACGCTGATATCATTCTGTGCAACAAAACCCCAATGAATGAACAAACTCTCAACAATGCAAAAAATTTAAAGTATATCGGTCTGTTTGCTACAGGCTATAATAATGTTGATTTGGAATATACAAAAAGCCGTGGGATTACTGTGTGCAATGCTCAGAATTATTCTACAGACGCTGTGGCTCAGCACGTTTTTGCTCTTATCCTCAGTCATTGTTCAAAGACGGCTGAGTATAATGCTTTTGCGCAGAACAGAGGTTGGATTAATTCAGATGTGTTTTCACCGTTTGTGTATCAGATGAGCGAGCTTTCAGGTAAGACTATAGGCATTGTCGGATTCGGTAACATCGGTCGTGCAGTTGCGAAAATTGCCCGTGCGTTTAATATGAAAGTGCTTTTCTATTCACGTTCCGCCAAAAAAGCCGATGCTGATTTTTTACAGGTAGATTTGAATACGCTTGTTGCCGAAAGCGATTTTGTAACGGTTCATTGTCCGCTTAATAAGGACAGTGAGAAGATGTTTAATGCGGAGCTTTTTGCTAAATTTAAAAAAGGCTCAGTGTTTGTCAATACTTCACGGGGCGGAGTGGTTGACGAATATGCACTGAGGTCAGCTCTTGAAAACGGATTTCTCTCAGCGGCGGCTGTCGATGTGATTGATACCGAACCAATGTCGGATAATTGTCCTCTGCTTGGCGTTGAAAATTTGATTATTACTCCTCATGTCGCTTGGGCGCCTCTGGAAACTCGCTCACGGTTAATTGAAATTGTTTACGATAATCTGAAAAGCTACCTCGAAGGAAACCCTAAAAATGTGGTCAATGCGTAATCGGTAAATATTTACATAAACTTTACCAATTTTTTATAATAGTTACAAAATGCAATAAGAATTAATAAATAATTACTGCAATTTGGCTAAAGTGTACATAAAAAAATATATATTTTTTACGTTTATTCAATGGAAATTTCTGTGCATTTGTGGTATAATAACTATAAGATTTAGTTCGGAAAGAAGTTGATTGTGATGTACTATGTTGGTATAGATTTGGGCGGCACAAATATCGTTGCCGGCGTTGTTGATGAGAACTTTAAAATCCTTGCAAAGGCTGATTGTAAGACCGCTGTTCCTCGTCCTGAGAGCGAGATTTGCGATTCAATGGCTTCTGTCACCTTACAGGCACTTGCAAAGGCAGAGGTTTCACTTGATGATGTTGAGTGGGTAGGTATCGGCGTTCCCGGCGCTGTTGATCCCGATACAGGTATTATAGAGTACTCCGCAAACTTCGGCTTCCATAACTGGAAGATTGTGAAGATGATGGAAGAAAGACTTGGCAAGAAGGTTTTAATAGAAAATGACGCCAATGCTGCGGCTTACGGCGAGTACCTTGCCGGTGCGGCTAAGGGCAGCTCAAATGCAGTTGCTATTACACTTGGCACCGGTGTGGGCGGCGGAATTATTATTGATGGCAAGATCTACAGCGGTTCTAATAAGGCAGGTGCGGAACTTGGTCATATGGTTATCGTTCATAACGGAAGACACTGCAATTGCGGCAGAAACGGCTGTTGGGAGGCTTACGCTTCCGCTACGGGTCTTATTAACCTGACAAAAGAGGCTATCGAAAAGGAAAATCCGCTTCAATCCTATATGTTGAAGTCTGTCAATGGTGATGTTAGCAAAGTAAACGGTATTACTGCTTTCAACGCTATGCGTGAAGGCGATAAGGTTGGTACTGCTGTTGTTAAGGAATATATCGGCTACCTTGCAACGGGTATCGTTAATGTAATAAATATTTTTCAGCCTGATGTTCTTTGCATCGGCGGCGGTATCAGCAAAGAGGGCGACAACCTCATTACACCATTGATGAAGATTGTTGAAAAGGAACGCTATACAAAGCATAACGATAAACAAACAGTCGTTTGTGTGGCTAAGCTTGGTAACGATGCCGGCGTAATTGGTGCGGCTCTTCTTGGACAGCTTGCGTAAGCTTTATTGCGTTTTGAAAATTTAATATTGCTTAATACACCTGCGGAACGCACCACACAAAAGGATTTTTAATCTTTTGTTCCGTGGGTGTTATTTATCTTTTTTACTTTTGTGTTTTTTGCGTGAAATTTATTTTTCTGATTGACATTTATAAAAAGCCGGTATATAATTAAAGTAAAAAACTGGGTATATGTATAGTCTATGTGAAAGGGGAATTGTATCATGTTGATGTCGGAAAAAATTAAAAAGGCAAAATCAAAAAAAGCGTTTACTTTGATTGAACTTGTTATTGTTATTGCAGTTCTGGGTATTCTGGCGGCTATTGCGGTTCCTGTTATTACAACTACTATTAACAGCGGAAAATTATCCACTTTGGAATCAAACTCTGCTACAGTTGAAATGATGTTGAAAGAAGCAATTAACGCTTCAAAAGCTGAAATGACAACTCTTTATAATGGTCAAAGACTTTCAAATGCTACTGTAGAGGACGTTTTAATTCAGCATAATATTGATGTAAGTGTAATGGAAGTTCAAGAGATTGGCGGCGAAAGCTATGCTATCTATTGGGAGTCCACTCTTCAGGGTACAAGTATTCATTCCGGTACGGGTGTTGAGGCTTTCGATATTCAAACAAGAGTTGGTGCTCTTGAGGACGGAAGATGATAAAAATAATAGTCGGGTTTTTTCCCGACTTTTTTTATTTAGCAGAATTATTTATTTGTTTTATTATCTTATCCGCTTCGTTTTCGTCAAGGTGCTTTATCTCCACAAAGGTACGCTTTTCACCGTGAATATAAATTCGTATGTTACAGGTTGATGTGCGTTTTTGAAGAATACTTACCCTTTTGACGCAAAGCTGAATTTTACTTATAGGGACAATCGTTGACCTTAAAGTGACTCTCCGATACGAACGAATATATACAAATCCGGAATTAGCTGAGATAGCTGATTGCTCAAAAGCTTTAATTCTGAAAAAGCACCATAATAACAGCATAGTTAAACTGAAAATCATTATCAGTAAAGCAGTATTTTTTACTATAGATATATTCATTGCGGCAATGCAAATAATAATATCTGCTGCGGTTAAACACGCCGGCAGCATTAAATAGGCTCGAATTGATTTTCGAACGGGTTTGACAGCACCCTCAAAGCGTAGGTCTAACTTATGAAAGAGCAGCGTTAGAAGATGCTTGACTGCCTGCTTTTTCTCAGCGGCAATAAGCAGACTGCGGTCTCCCTTTGCTTTGCCTGAGCCGGTGGTGTAGCCGTATGCACTGTAGAGATTAAACGGCATCATAAAGATACTTTGACTGAGTGTGACAGCATTTAGCTTGCTTTCATGCGTGAAAAAGAGAGTCTTTTTTATAATGCCACGCTTGATGATAATTCCGTTTTGATAAGAAGTACATGTGAAATTTGCCGTTCGAAAATAGTCTGCACATACACTGACAGCGTAGCATATCAGCAGCACATACGCAATGAATGCTGAGGTGGGCGGAAACCCTAAATATACAAGATATTTTGAAAAATCAAAATTGTTAATAAGCTCATCACGAAGCTGCTCTCCGACAAGCTTTCCTGTATTATTGATAATTGGCGAGAGCAGCAAAAAGCCGCTGACGGGGTTTGACCATATTGCCGCCATGAAAAATATTCTGGAATTTTTGGCACGGTACATTCGGGAGATATATCCGATATCGTCGTAGATTTCTGTAATCAGGCAGTTTGCGTTCCGCTTGGAGAGGTAGAATACAGCGTCGCCTTTTTTTGCTTTTGTGGCTGCGGTGTTGAGCTGAACCTTAACTGCTGAGAACAGAAGCGGAAGCGGCGTGCTGCGGATAATTACGGATTGCAGACGTCTGTAGGGAATAGAAAACTGCGAACGAATAAACAACCCCTCTTTGATATGGGTATGCTCCGGATAGACACTGTAGCTTTTTGCGTGGTAGTCGGCGGTAGAAATAATACTTGCTGCAATCAATAACAGTATGCTGAGAGAATAAGACGTAATGTGCTCCCAGATATTTTTGGGGTCAAATAAAATATGCTGTAGTATCGGCAGCGGAAGAAGATATATAAATCTTGGAATATTTGCGAACAGTGTGTAAATATTGATTTTATCTTTTTTGTTTTGTTTCATTGTCGTTGATTAAATTTCGTTAAAAGCAGAAGCGTTCTCGACGTCAATTTCACTTAGATATACTACCGCTCCGGCAGTGTGAATAATGACGGTGCATGTGTGAAAGAATCTTTGCAGAGGAGTTTGGATAATGTCGGAATACTGAATCCGGCTCCTGAAGATAACAATATTTTTTGATATAAATACGCCTTTTTTAATTTTAATGCAGTCGGAAAATATATCATAATAGTAGGAGCTGTACCAAGATTTTAAAAAACTTTTGATTGTGTAAATGTATAATAGCAAGGCAACAGCGGCTAGCGTGACAGAAAGTAACGGTGAAAATACAGCAGCTCCGCCAATCAGAAAAAACAGTATGGTAAGCACGGCGGTTGCTTGAATTCGTTTGACTGTTACAGCTTTTGTGGACAGGCGGCGTTCTGGCATAGGGCACCTTATTTCTTGTGAGATGTGTGTATTGATAGTATTTGCAATTTTCTTTCGAATATCAAAAATGTTCTATAAAATGAAAAAAGCACGTTTTCTCAACGTGCTCTTTCATATAAAGTTTTAAAGAAAAGAAAAGAAATGTGTAAAACTCAAAATCAATATTAATAGTCGTTAAGCAGTCTTGCGAATCAATACAACTGTTCTCTTAACGTAATTAAATTATACTACGTTTTTTAGAAATTGTCAACAATGGTTAGTCAAAAATCATAATTTTTAGGCTTGCTACAATAGTTATTAGGGTAGTTTGTGATAATTCAACAAACGTGTTGTCATATTAATACAAAAACTTTTTTTATTATTTATGTAACTTAAACATAAATTCGAATGCAAAATAGAATAATTTACAAAAAATACGTATCTTCTTTACAAAACTGTAAAAATAGTTCCAAAAATAAAATCAAAAAAATTTTTAAAAAATTTCAAAAAAAGACTTGCATTTTTTAAAAAAGTGTGATATAATAATCAAGCAGTCAGGAAAGACAGCAAAAACAAATAAATAGTTGGTATTGCTGACGTTGAGGGTACACCTGTTCCCATCCCGAACACAGAAGTTAAGCTCAATAGTGCCGAAAATACTTGGGTGG
>CACYEJ010000218.1 GCA_902773395.1 uncultured Ruminococcus sp. | reverse complement strand
TTAGAAACAGAATTATTCGATTATGTTAATTGGTATAACAATTTTAGAATACATAGTTCACTTGATTATTTAACACCAGTTGAATATAGAGTTGTCAATGAAGAAAATGTATAAAATGATTTTACTACAGAGCCAATCTACTTTATGCCATTTTCGTAATTGTACAACGTTTTGAAAAATTTATAATGGTGAAAAGGTGATTATTCACAGTATGTGATATAATCGCCTTGGTGGAAGACTAAATTTTACATTGTAAATTATACATTCTAAAATTTAAAAGTGTCCTTATAAAAATTGTACAAAAAAGTGTTGACAATCCATCATTTAGAGAAAGAGGTAACGAAGGTATCATTGCTGATGTCAAACTAACACTTATGGGCGCAGTACGTGATGTTGTTGCTTCTATGACTCCAGAAGAAATTCTGAAGGACAAAGAATCCTTTAAAGCAAAGATTCAGAAAAGTGTTGCTGATGAGATGGATAAAATGGGTCTTGAACTCGTATCTCTTAACATCCAGGATATTTCTGATACCAATAGATACTATGACAATATTGCAGCTTTGGATTCTGCAGATAAGGATAAAGCTGCTAAGATTAAGCATGCCGAGGTTGAACAAGCAACTCGTGAGAAGAAAGCAGATGCAACAAAAGCCGCTGAAATTGCTGAAGCAACAGCTCGTAAAGAGACCAAAATTGCTCAAATGGATGCTGAACTTGCAGAGAAAGAGAAGCGCAAAGATACAGACATGAAGTTAGCAGACTTCAAGATTGCAACAGAAACTGCTAATGCAAATGCCAATATTGCTGGTGAACTTCAAGCAACCATTCGTCGTCGAGAAGTCGAAGAGCAAAAAGGTGCTGTTGAAGTCATGAAGGCAGAACAAGAGAATCTTGCAGCGCAAAAACAGCGTGAGGTCATGATTACTAAGGCGGAAGCTGAAAAGGAAAAGAAGCGTGTCGATGCTGAAGCGGTAGCTAATGTACAAGCTATCGAAGCAGATGCAACTATCAAAGTTGCTGAACGTAAGGCTGATGCCGCACGTAAAGAAGCACAAGGTGTAGCTGACGTTGAGACAACAAAAGCTCAGGCACGTGTAAACGTTGCTGAACGTGAGGCCGAAGCTGTTAAGAAAACTGCAGCTGCACAGGCTGAAAAAACTCGCATAGAGGGTCTTGCTGAAGCTGAAATTACAATGGCACAAGCTGTCGCAGAAGCTGAAGGTAAGAAAGCAGATTTGCTTGCTGAGGCAGACGGTATCAAGGCTAAACAGCTTGCTGAAGCTGAAGGTATTAAAGCTAAGAAGCTTGCTGAGGCTGAAGGTGAAAGAGCTCTTGCCGAAGCTCGTGCTGCAAACGAGAAGGTCAACTTCGAAATTGAGAAGCTGAAGATTCAAACGGAAGCTCAGATTAAGATTGCGACCTCTACAGCAGAAATCATGGCTAACCTTGGTGAAAAAGCTGAATTTATCAACATTGGTGGTGGAAACATTCCCAGTGCTACAGGTGCTAACGGAACGGGTAATGTCCTGATTGACACAATCACTCAGATTCCATTACTTATGAAGAGCCTTAACATCCAAAACGAAGCCCTCAATGGTCGACCTGTGACAGAAGAAGTGAAAGAACTTTCTGATGCAACGCTTTCAGGCTTGAGTGCCTTAAAAAAAGAAGATTAATACAATCTAATAAATAAAACTCTACTTTGTACGAATCACAATCTTATCTCTAACTAAACTTTTTAGAGGGTATCACCACAATATGATACCCTCTTTTTCTAAACTACATCATCTCTTTCTTTTGATTATAAAACTTAGCAATAAGCTCGTCCAATTCTACACTTAACTTATAAATTATATCATAATTTTCACCTGCTTCTATACTTTTATTTAGTTTATCTCTTAATTTACAAATTTCATCATTTATCATAACACATCTCTCCTTTATTATCCTAGGAATTCCTCATTGAGTTACAATATTTATCCTACAGGTTTTATTATATTATACGACAACATTATTTTAATTCACTCTTCTATTTCAAAATACCATATTTATTCGTCAATGTCAATAAAAATTCAACATTTAAACCATTTTTCGTTAGACTTTTTTCTGCATTTTTAACCTTCTTTTTTCAATTTTATTATATTTTATGTAGTTTTTCAACAACATTATACCAAATACTACAAAAATCGCAGCCGACAAAACTTGCGAAATTCTAAAATTTCCAAACATCAAACTATCAGCTCTTACGCTTTCAATTATCATTCGAATTCCAGAATATAAAACTAGATATGAATAGCAAATTTGGCCTTTGAATTTTCTGTTTTTTTGTAGTTTTCTTAATATTATGAATATCATTAATGTAAATATTGATTCATACAAAAATGTTGGATGAACTTCTTCGTAACCGTATTCTGTATTTATACCCATTCGTAAAATATTTGTTGTCTCTGTTCCATAGGCTTCTTGGTTGAAAAAATTTCCCCATCTTCCTACGGATTGGGCTATGGCAATAAATGGTGTGATATAATCTAGGAAATCTAATTTGTCAATTTTTCTGTTTTGGCATTTTGCTAAAATAGTAATTGCCCCAGCAATTAATCCACCATAAATTGCTAAACCTCCATCTCTTATGTGCAAAATTTTTATTGGATTTTTTAAGTAATATTGTAAGTTGAACAACACATAGTATAGCCTTGCACCAATTATGCCAAATATTATTGCAAACATGAGGCTTTCAAATACAAAATCAAATTTTATGTTAAAATTTTCTTTGCTTTTGCTACATAATATTAAGGCTAAAATAATTCCAAATACTATGCATATTGCATACCAGTATATGTTAATTCCAAATATTTTTAATGCAATTTGTGGTACGCTTACGGATAGATCTAATCCTGGAAATCTTATCATTATAATTTCTCCTTATATTTTTAATATTGGATTTTATAATCTGTATCGTTTAAGGGTTGCCCGAGAGCGGAGGGCACGGTGCCCCGTGCCCCCTTGGGTTATATCTTTTTGGGTTTTACGATTGATATGACCTGTTTGTCTTTTTGGAAAACATCTTTTAATATTTGCATTGTGTATTCCTTGTCCAATCCTTTGAATTCTTCAAAATAATCTAATGGATTTATACCTTTAAAATAATTTTGTATGAAGCTTGTTGCAATGTGATCTACATT
>CACYEJ010000217.1 GCA_902773395.1 uncultured Ruminococcus sp. | reverse complement strand
TCCCTATAAGGCTTCTAAAGATGTTTTTGGAAAGGACGCTCCGAAGTCGAGCAAATATTATTATATCCGCAAATTCAGCAGTACGATCATAGCTTCTGCTGAAGAAGAAAAAGAACTGTTCTACATCTCCATGGATATACCGTTTGATGATCGCCCAAATTTTGCAGCTGAGGTTGATGATCTGGATATCGGTCTTATGCGACATCATCTGAAAGAAATAGGCAGTACACTGTATGAACGCTCAACGAAAATGAGTGATCTCGATATTGCTAAGGATATGCAGCTCGTATCCGGACCGACAGAGCGTATCAAGCCGCTGAATGTAGGAATACTGATGTTCTCCGAACAGCCCGAGAAATACTTTCGTTACGCTCGTATTGAGGTAGTCGATATTCCCGACCCAACAGGCAATAACATGACCGAGAAGGTTTTCACCGGTCCTATACAGAGACAGCTGAAAGACGTGTTGGCCTATATCAAAAATTATACTATCAAAGATGTTATCATAAAGGACAAAACGAAGGCGGAAGCTGTGAAGATATATAATTATCCTTACGCTGCTATTGAGGAGATCCTTTCAAACGCTGTTTATCATCGTTCCTACCAGATCAACGAACCAATAACCGTAAGGATAACTCCTGAAAATATCGAGATAACCAGCTTTCCCGGATTTGACAGGAGCATTTCTGATGAAAGCATAGCAAAATACTCTATCCGTGCGAGGATATACCGTAATCGAAGGATAGGAGATTTTCTCAAAGAGCTTAGGCTTATTGAGGGCAGGAATACAGGTTTCCCAAATGCAATAAAATCTCTCCGTGAGAATGGCTCTGATCTGTTGAAATTCGATATGGACGATAACCGAACTTATCTTTCCGTTACAATACCTGTACACCGTTATTTTATTCCTAAAAGTAATAAGAACGGTAAAAAGGAATCATATGAAAAGAAGATCGTTGATGCACTGAAAGGCAAGCCTCCTCTTACGATGACCGAGCTTGCACTTGCAATGGGATACAAAGGTATCACAGCTAAACTGACAAAAACTGTTGACAATATGCTTGTCAGAGGTGTTATCGAAAAAATTGCAGGCGAGGGAAGGACAAACAAGCTGAAGGTGAAATAAAGATTGACTTTTTAGTGAATCACGAGTTAGTAACTCATGAGTTAATATCATCACATAGGCTTAAAAAAGTCAATTGGCATATCCAAGTGGGTGGGGGCAAATACGCTTTTTATTCAGAGGCTTTCATAAGTTCAAGTGTCAAAATAACATTTCCCTTTGCGGCTTTCTGCGCAGCCTTGCCAACATCTCCGTTTGTGTTTGCAAGCATATTTTTGTAAACAGCAAGTTTGGCACGTTCGCACAGCTTGTCTATTCGGGCAAAGCAAAACCCCTCGCTTTGTGCTGCCAAATATTCGGCTGCATTATCGGTACAGTTTACGCATTTGAGCTTATCGAGAATATACGCTTTTCGCACTTCATTATCGGGTACGGGGATATCTATTGTTTCATCGAGCATAGCGAGAAAATCACGATTAACTTTGCCTGTATCCGAGGTCAATGCTATGAAAATAAACTCCGCTCCGCTGCCGCAAAGCTCACCCAGAAGGTCTGTAAAAAGCCGGGCTTTGAGTCTTTCCTCAATCGAGGAGGAGTCATTGCCGGGGCAGAACATATCAACATTGCTGCATATCACGGCGCAAGGCGAAGAAATTATTACCTCGTTGAGTGCCTTTGTGAGCTTTGTTTCAAAATCTGCAAAGCTTCCCGTCAAAAAGCTTTGCGGTGTGAGCATTATAGTTGAAAATGATCTCTTTGCAAGTTCGCAGCATAGTGCGCGTGCGTAATAAAGAGTATCTTCTCTTTCGTTGCTTTTCATTAAAATTATTTTTGAAGGAGCTATTTCAATGGTGCGTGAAAGTTCGTCTGATACAATGCTTTCTGCTATTTGTTTTAGCTGCTTTTTAAGTGTTGTCATGCCGAACACTGAGTCCAGGCTTACGCCCGGCAGATCAACATAAAGTCCCTCGGTAAATGCTTCGTTTCTGTACATGATATCATCTCCGTTTAACTGTTTATTTCACTTGATACATCATTTTTAATCGCTGTGCTTGGTTAAAATCAAATCCGAATTTTTGGTAGAAGGGTATTTTATTCGGGTCTGCGCATAATTCAATAAAGATGCCTGTGCCGATTATACCTTTATCATAAACGCAGCCGCTCTTAGTGAACGACTGCGTTTATTTAATACTGTAAAATCTTTAAATACATTTCAAGTCTGGAATTGATATAACCTACAAACATTTTCTCCATTGCCGTCAGATCGTGCTTTACATAATAATCATCGAATGCATCATAGTAGGCTATTCTGTCAGTGAATTTTATGTCGATCGGGGGATATCCGGCTTTCATCAATTCAAGGTTTACAAGCAGTCTGCCGGTTCGTCCGTTACCGTCTATAAATGGGTGAATACCCTCAAATTCAATGTGAAAACGGGCGAGCTTCGTTACGATATGCTCTTTGCTTTCAGCGTAATCACGCAAAAGCTGCTCCATTTTCGGTTCGATCAGATACGGCTGAACAGGCTCATGCTGAGCGCCCATAATGCGAACCGGAACACGTCGATATACGCCACGGTCGTCTTTTTTGTCCGCAAGAACAAGAAAGTGTATTTGCTTGATAACACTTTCACTTAGCGGAACATTGTTTTTGACAAGCTCGCTGACGTAATCAAAGGCTTCTTTGTGACCTACTGCTTCCATGTGATCCTTTAGTGGCTTGCGGTCAATGGTAAGTCCACGCAAAACGAGATCGGTTTCCCTCAGTGTGAGCGTGTTTCCTTCAATTGCATTTGAATTGTAGGTGTATTCGACTATAAACTCTTCGTTAAGCCGTTGTGCTTCACCTTCGGTCAATGGGCGGCGGTTATCAAGCTCTGCTTTTTTGCGGTCAATCTGATCAAGAATACTTTCCTTTGCTTTGTAACGTCCGTCAGCAGGCTTCTGTGCATCTATAGGTATTTTCCAGCTTTGTTTTTCCCGATATGCACCGGGTATTTTTCCCTCAGCACATAAAATGCGGACTCTTCTGTCGGAAATACCCCATTTTTCGGCTGCTTGTTGTACCGTCATAAACATAGATTATGCCTCCGTTTCCACGTATTATTATACCACAGCATCGGAACAATATCAATGACAGCGGAATAATATTCTGTGATTTTGCGGAATAATGTTACTGTTCACACTCTAATAGTCCCATCGCAACACAAAAAGACCGGTTTTAGCCGGTCATTTAGTTGTAGATGGTAGTTTTGTCAACCGAAAATCTCTCGGACGGTATATGGATTGTTTATTGCCGCAGCGGCAGAAGAAGCAAGGAAGCGGCGACAAAGCTTGCAGATATGGGATATACAAACATCAAGGAGTTTGGCGGTATCACTAACTGGACAGGCGATGTAGTGAAATAGGATAAGATTTATAAAATGTAAATGAAAACGGCTGTTTAAGAAATAATCTGTAGCAGCCGTTAAAATTTTGATAAAAAGTTATTGTTCATCAATTTTTATAAAAATAGTATAGATTTATTTCAATCAGTGTAGTATAATGAAATAAATCTATAGCAAGGGAAGATTAAATTATGAAATCAAAATTTTTTTTAACGGCTTTAATAATTGTGCTTGCAATGACGGCAGGCTGTACGACAGCAGAAAAAATTTCTACAACAAGCAGCGGTTATGACGTTGCACCCCAATCAACTGCAAATGCCCAAGAAACAAATGACGCACCGACAGACGATAACGTATCGGATAACAATAAAAATATCGAATCCGAAAACAGTGCAGAAGAATTACAAAGTTCAGCTTTGGAATACATCAGCGACAGTATAGAAGAATCACAAAGTTCAGCTTTGGAATACATCAGCGACAGTATAGAAGAATCACAAAGTTCAGCTTTGGAATA
>CACYEJ010000216.1 GCA_902773395.1 uncultured Ruminococcus sp. | reverse complement strand
TATGTCCGGAACCCTAAATCCCACAAGTTTTGTGATTGAGCCTTTTTATTGGTACATCGTTTGAACGTTTGACACAGATGTATAAGCCCTATAAAACCTATTTTGATACTTCTTCGAGAGGAGGGGTTGTAAAGAACGAAGTTAATGGGATTTCATTTTTCAATGTCGTTGATTCCGCTGGAGAAATGCTTGCATATGGGTGGTATGCTGACACTGAATTATCAGGAACATTGGTTGATGAAAGACTGTCGGGCATAAGAGTGAGACTTGGAAATATTCTTATCGGAGATTCAAAAACACTTGCTCCTTGCTTTAAAGAATCTCGCTTTAGTGGTTGGATAATAGGTGAATTATATACAGTATCGTCAAATCTAATACCGAATGCTCGCCGCGATGATTTCGAACGAAATGATACTTTTGCTCAGTTTGAGAAAGGCGTTCGTGATTCCGTTGGGACAGATGTTTCCAGCAAAATACGAGCTGCTTCAAGAGCGAGAAACAAGCCTTCAGCGAAGATTATTAAAAAGGCCGATAAGGAAATAATTCAAGCTGAAGCTATATTAACAACGGGGTTTAATTCTACATATGAAAAAGAACAAGTTGTTGAAAAATTGATATCTATGAAGAAGGAATTGCGTACAATTCCAAAGACGGAAGCACCAGATGTTATTCAAGAAAAAGTTAAATTAATTCAAACTATAGAAGAACTGGAAGAAAAAGTTATTCAGTCTAATAACTATCGCACGAAAAAAGATATTGCATCTAATTTTTCACGAGATCAAAAGAAACTTGTTCAGGCAATGCTAGAAGTGTTAACAAGAAATTTTGAGCGTGATACAGTTGATAGTTTATACAAAGAGTTCCTTCAAGAGATAGGGAACAAGGGTAAGAAATAATGCAAGTATATCCAGAAAAGTATGACAAACTTGAATTAACTGCATCCGAAAGATCATTTCTTCGAACAGTGGAAAGAGCTTTTGCTGGTGGGGGATTAGCTTATTATGTACTAAGAATTAATCCGAGAAAACGAGAAGTTGGTCAAGGAACAGCAGAATTGTTTAATATGTTGATAATTCCCGAAGGTATTATTCTGTTGCGCTTTTTTGACACGGATTCTCTGCTTGTGGCATCAACTACTATCAAGGCAATGGGAAATCCAATGGTTTACTCAGTATTAGAGAATGACATCAAGAGTAAATTGGAAGAAAGTCAATATTTAGTCAATAGCAATGGAAGATTTCGCTTTGCACTAAACATTAGCTTTGTGTTTCCTTCCATTGAATATTCTCAAATTGAGCCAGAATTATCAGAGTTTGAAAGAGACTTTTGTCACAAGCATGTACTATTTAAAAATGATATACAGATTCTTCGCAAAGAAGGGAAAAAACGATTATTGATGAGATGTGATCCTGCTGATGATATTTTTGAAGAAGTAGTTAATAATATATTTCAGCGATTATGTCCAGAGATTACAATTCCTAGAAAATATATACTAAATGATCATGCAAAGATATTTATCGCTGAATCAGCTTTAAATCAGATGGATCGTGCGGTTCAATCATATAGGTTAGATAATTGGCAAATTGATATCGTTAATAAAATAAATCGAGGAAATCAACTGATTCTAGCATGTGCAGGTAGCGGAAAAAGTGTTTTGCTAATTTCTAAATGCTTTAAGCTTGCAAGTTTAAATCCTAGTGAAGACTTTTTGATAATATCCAAGATATCCATGTCAAATCCTTTTCAAGAGAAGGAAACATAAGCGCTGTTTTGTGGTATGGACAAACGGCCTTTTATGGAACAATTAGCGAGAATTCTATCAAAGGAATTCGAATTCGCCAAGGAAACATACTGATCGGTGATAAGTCTACTTGCAATTCATTTTTTAAAGAAGAACGTTTTAATGGATGGATTATTGGCGAATTACATGTTCTTGATCCAGAACTGATTGTTAATTCACGTCGAGATGATTTTGAGAAAAATGATGCGTATTATGCTTTGGTTAACTGCATGAAAGACTGGGCGCTGTCCTTGTCAAAAGAAATTCGCCACATTTCTTATCAAAGAAATTTGTCGCGAGAAAAGAAGGCGGTGGTAGAAGCACAGAGCTTTGAAGATATTAATGGCCTTTGTTCAGAAGATATGGAGTATGCTGAAGACGCCACTGAGAGTAATTATCTTGATTCCGGTGAGTCTATTCTGGTTGCAGAAAGTGACTATATGGATAAACTGTCATTTTTAATTGACCAGAAAAAAAACCATACAAAATATCGGGCAATTAATATTAATCCAAAACTTACAATTGAGCAGAGAAAAGTATTAGAGAGAGTATTTGATTTAATTCAACAGGAATATGATTCTACAGAGTCGGAAAAGTTTATTAATATAATTGCTAAACAATTCTAAATTTGTTGGTGGGTGAAAAGACCGAAATATAGCATATTTTTTTTAAAAGGTGATTTATAGAGTATTCTTTATGTATATTTGCAATAAGTAATCGATCTTTTTATAAAGTAGAATTAGAATGACTAATTACAATATCACGCATCAATTGAATACAACATTAGAAGAAGTAGCTCCTAGTAATGTCATGACCGGCGACCACGACCACCGCATGCACTTGTATTATCAGCTGATCCACAGCATGAAGAATGCAAGGCGTATTGATATCATCGTGTCATTTCTCATGGAATCAGGCGTGAAGATGCTGCTTAATGACCTAGAAAAAGCCATGGATCAAGGCACAGAAGTGCGCATTCTCACAGGAAACTACCTTGGAATTACGCAGCCTTCTGCCTTGTATCTCATTAAACAGAAGCTGGG